>NZ_JBVJIA010000033.1:0-23541 GCF_055586505.1 Streptosporangium sp. NPDC050148
ATCTGGGCGACCGCCACGCACGACGAGGAGACCGGCGAGCTGGCCCTGTTCGTGGTCAACCGCGACCGGCACCGCCCCTGCGAGCTGGAGCTCACACTGCCCGAGGGTCTGCGGCCGGTGGAGCACATCGAACTCGCCGACGACGACCCCTCGGCCGTCAACACCGCCGAGGCGCCCGACCGCGTCGTGCCCCGGCCCGGCGCGGGCGCGCGCCTGGAGGGCCGCAGCGCCTTCCTGGACCTCTCACCCGTCTCGTGGAACATCGTCCGTTTCGCTCCCTCTTCCCCCCAGGAGTAAGAACATGACCAGTCCCCTGTCCCGCCGCTCGTTCATGGGCCTGACCGGCGCCGCCGGCCTCACCGCCGCGCTGGCCGCCTGCGGCGGCGGTACCAAGATCGGATCCGGCGCCTCCTCGCCGGCCTCGGCCGCGCCGACCTTCGCCGGCGGGGAGTACTCCGGCCCCAAGGTGACGCTGGACTACTGGAACGGCTTCACCGGCGGTGACGGCCCGCACATGCGGACCATGCTGGAGGCGTTCAACAAGGAGTACGCCGGCCGCATCGAGGTCCGCAACGTCACCCGGCGCTGGGAGGACCTGTACCCGGCCATGCCGACGGCCATCACCGCGGGCAAGGGCCCGGACGTGGCGGTCATCCACAACGACTGGATCGGCACCTTCGCCACCCGGCAGACGCTGATCCCGCTGGACGACGTGGTCGGCGCGCTGCAGCTCAGCGAGGCCGACTTCATCCCCGCGGTGTGGAACGCCGGGATCTACGAGGGCAAGCGCTACAGCGTCCCGCTGGACGTGCACAGCCTGGCCGACTACTGGAACACCTCCCACCTGGAGAAGATCGACCTCAGCGAGGCCCCGTCCGACAAGGCCGGGTACGAGGAGGCCCTGGGCAAGCTGAAGCAGGCCGGGATCGAGCACCCGTTCTGGATGCCCAGCAAGTGGCCGGCCCACCTGATGTTCATGACCCTGCTGTGGCAGTTCGGCGGCGAGCTCTACAGCGAGGACGGCGCGAAGGCGCTGTGGGGCTCCGACGCGGGGGCCAAGGCCCTGGGCTGGATGGTCGAGCAGATCGACAAGGGCTTCAGCCCGGCCAAGGTCGCCCAGGACAGCCAGTACGCCGCCTTCAAGAACGACAAGGTCAGCTTCACCTGGGACGGCATCTGGCAGATCAACGACCTGAAGACCAACGCCAAGTCGCTGAAGTGGGGCATGTCCCCCATCCCGAACATCGGCGGCACGGCCGCTGCGTGGGCCTCCTCGCACAACTTCGTGATGACCTCCCAGGCGGGCAAGGACCCGAACAAGGTCCAGGCGGCCAAGTTCTTCATCGACCACATCAGCCGCCAGTCGACCGAGTGGGCCAAGGCCGGGATGATCCCGGCGCGCAACTCCGCCCGCCAGGACCCGGCGATCGCCGACCTGCCGCAGATCAGGCTGGCCTCCGACGTGAACATCTTCCGCTTCCTGCCGCCGCTGCCCGGCGTCGGCGACGTGCAGTCCAAGGCGCTGGAGCTCGCCATCGCCAAGGCCGTGCTGAAGCAGGCGTCCCCGGCCGACGCGCTGAAGGAGGGCGTGGCGTCCGCCGACAAGCTGCTCGCCGCCAACAAGCGGAAGTACGAGAAGTGAGCCTCCTCACCGAGGAGATAGGCCGGTCCGGCACCGCCGGACCGGACCGGCCCGCCAAGGCCGGGAGCACACGCAGAATGCGGGCGTGGACGCCGTACGCGTTCCTCGCCCCCTACCTGGCGCTCTTCGCCGTCTTCATGCTGCTGCCGATCGGCTTCGGGTTCTGGACCAGCCTGCACGAGTGGGACATCAACCTCCCGGACAAGCCGTTCGTCGGGCTGGAGAACTACGTCGAGCTGTTCGACCCCGACAGCGTGGACGGCTCGCGGTTCTGGACGGCCATGAAGGCCACCGGCATCTTCACGGTCGCGTCGGTGCCGCTGCTCATCGTGCTGCCGCTGCTCACCGCGCTGCTGATGAACGGCCGCTTCGCGGGACGCAACGTCTACCGCGCCGTCTACTTCGCGCCGTACGTGCTGGGCGTGGCGGTCGTCGGGTTCGTCTGGCAGTTCCTGCTGGACGGCAACATCGGCCTGGTCAACCACTACCTCGGCCTGAACGTGCAGTGGACCAACGACGTGGTGCCCGCCTGGATCGCCCTGGTGGGCGTGACGGTCTGGTGGACGCTCGGCCTGAACTCGGTCATCTTCCTGGCCGGGCTGCAGGACATCCCGCGCGAGCTGCACGAGGCCGCGATGGTCGACGGCGCCTCCGCCTGGCACCGGTTCCGCTCGGTCACCCTGCCGGGGCTGCGGCCGGTCACGGTGTTCGTGGTCAACGCCACGATCCTGGCCTCGGCCAACATGTTCGGCCAGTCCTACATCATCACCCGCGGGGCGCCCGCCGACCAGACGAAGACCGCGATCTACCTCATCGCCGAGACCGGTCTGCGCCAGTTCGACATGGGCACCGCGTCCGCGATGAGCTTCATCCTCGCCGCGTTCCTGATGGTGGCCAGCGCCCTGGTCTTCGGCGCCTTCAGAGACAGGAGCACGCGATGACCACCGACACCCGAAGGCTGCGGCGCGCCCTGCTGCACCTGGTCCTGGCGGTGATCGCGGCGCTGTACCTGAGCCCGCTGGTCTACATGTTCGTCACCTCGTTCAAGACCCGCGAGGCGGCCGGCTCCACCGAGCCGCAGTGGATCCCCGACCCGATCTCGCTGGACGCCTACCGGCAGTTGCTCGGCAGCGCCGACAGCCCGATCATGACGTGGTTCCTCAACAGCCTCGCCGCCGCCACCGGCCACGCGGCCCTGGTCCTGGTGACCGCCGCACCGGCCGCGTACGCGCTGGCCCGGCTCCGCTTCCGCGGCCGGAACACGATCTTCGCGACGGTCGTGGCGACCCTGTTCGTGCCGCCGGTGGTGCTGCTGATCCCCAACTTCCTGATCGTCAACGAGTTCGCCTGGGTGGACAGCCTGCCCGCGGTGATCGTCCCGGCGGCGGCGGGGGCGTTCGGCGTGTTCTTCCTGCGGCAGTTCTTCATCACCCTGCCCGGGGAGCTGGAGGAGGCCGCCGAGCTGGACGGCTGCAACCGGTGGCAGATCTTCACCACCATCGCGCTCCCGCTGGCCCGCCCGGCGCTGGCCACGCTGTTCCTGCTGTCGTTCCTGACCAACTGGAACGACTTCCTGTGGCCGATCTTCGTGCTGCTCAGTCCCGAGTCCCTGACCCTGCCCGCGGGCCTGGGCAACTTCCAGAGCGCCAACAGCATCCGCTACGACCTGCTGATGGCCGGGGCGGTGATCGCGAGCATCCCGGTGATCCTGATCTATCTCGTCGCCCAGCGCTGGGTCATCGAGGGCATCTCTCGTTCCGGCCTTAAGGGATGAACAGGTAAGAATAGGGCGCATGACGAGAGCACTGGTGCTGGGTGGCGGAGGAGTGGCGGGCATCGCCTGGGAGGCCGGGGTCATCACGGGCCTGCGCCGGGCGGGCGTGGACCTGGGAGAGGCCGACCTGGTGGTCGGGACCTCGGCCGGATCGGTGGTGGGGACCCTCCTCGCCACCGGGGCCGACCTGGAGGCCGCGGTCGGCGGGCCGGCGCGGCCGGAGACCACGACCGCCTCGGCGGTGGACATGGAGGCGGTCATGGCCGCCTTCAGCCTGCTCTACGACCCGACCCTGGAACCGCAGGAGGCCCGGCGCCGGGTCGGCGAGCTCGCGCTGGCCGTGCCGGACACCGGTGCCAGGATCGAGACGATCGGCGACCGGCTGCCCGTCAAGGAGTGGCCGTCGCGCCGCCTGCTCATCACCGCGGTCGACGCCGGGACCGGCGAGTTCACGGTCTGGGACCGCGACTCCGGGGCACCGCTGGTCTCGGCCGTCGCCTCCAGCTGCGCGGTGCCGTGCGTGTTCCCGCCGGTGGAGATCAACGGGCGCCGCTACATGGACGGCGGGGTGCGCTCGGCGAGCAACGTCGACCTGGCCGCGGGCAGCTCCGTCGTCGTCATCCTGGAGCCGCTGGCGCACGTCTCGCCCAGGGCCCGCTTCGAGGCCGAGGTCGCCGAGCTGGGCGACGCCCGGGTCGCGCACGTCGGCCCCGACGAGGCGGCGATCGCCGTGTTCGGCGCCGACGTCCTCGACCCTGCCCTGTGGCGCCCGGCCTTCGAGGCCGGTCTCGCCCAGGCGTCCGGCGTCGCCGGGAGCGTGGCCGAGGTCTGGAAGAGCTGAGGACGGCATGGACGGGGGACGGCCGGCGGCGCTGTGGGTGGTGAGCGGCCCGCCGGGGGCCGGGAAGTCGACCGTGGCGGCGGCGCTGCTGGCGCTGCTGGACCCGGTCCCGGCCCTGCTCGACAAGGACACCGTCTACGGCGGTTTCGTGGCGGCCACCCTGCGGGCCCACGGCCGTGACGAGGGCGAGCGCGAGGGCCCCTGGTACGACGAGCACGTCAAGAGGTACGAGTACGAGGGTCTGACCGGGCTCGCCCGGCAGATCCGCTCGCACGGCTGCCCGGTGCTGCTGGAGGGCCCCTTCACCACCCAGGTGCACGACGGGGCCGTCTGGGAGCGCTGGGTCGAGCACCTGGGCGGGCCCGTGGTGCGCCTGCTCTGGGTCCGCTCGGACGGCCCGGCCCTGCGTTCCCGGCTGGAGGCCAGGGGGCTGGCCAGGGACGCGGGCAAGCTCGGCCGCTTCGAGGAGTACCTGCGGGCCATCAGGGTGGACGAGCCGCCCGTCGTCCCGCACGACGAGATCGACAACCGTCCCGGCGCGCCCCCTCTCGCCGCGCAGCTGCGCCGGCTCGTCGTCCCGGGGAGGCCACCGGGCCGAACGGATCCGGGCCTCCCGGAAAGGTGAGCGCGAGACAGGTGAGCGCGGCCACGTCCATCGGCGGATCATAACCGCGCCCCCGCCCGGAACCCCTGTCCCGTACCCGCACACTTCCCTGTCCTCCGCCCCACGCGGGCCCGGCCGCCCACGAGCACCGTCCGGCACCGCGCGTCCCGTGCCGACGTCCCGTGCCGACATCTTGTGCCGTCGTCCCGTCCCGTCGCCGCGCCGTCGCTCCTCACGGCCGTCGTCACCT
Source organism: Streptosporangium sp. NPDC050148 (assembly GCF_055586505.1). NCBI lineage: Bacteria > Bacillati > Actinomycetota > Actinomycetes > Streptosporangiales > Streptosporangiaceae > Streptosporangium > Streptosporangium sp. NPDC050148. Next base: position 5,112 of record NZ_JBVJIA010000033.1, read on the forward strand.
CCCGTCGCCCGGTGTCACGGTGCGTCACCCGAGGGCGTCCCGGCCCCTCCCCCGCACCGCCCCGGCGCCCCCGTACCGGCCGCTCAGCGGCTCCTTTCCGGTCATCGCGGGTCCTCCCCGGCGAGGGCCGGCGGGATATATCTCGCATGCTGAGATAGGGGTCGTCGGGCTGACCGAAACATCGGTGAATCCCGGATCCCGGAAACGAGTGGTAAGGAAGGGGGAATCTCGCCTCTCACAAGGGACGGAACGGATATTCAGCCTCAGATGAGGATAAAAAGGCTGTCCGAAACCGGGCGTCCCTCTCACCCGCAACAGCCATTGGAACGATTCGACAAAATTGAGTCATATTTCATGACATGTTGGCATTGCGGCCATAACGTTGCGGCCTTACGTTCCCGGTATGGATCTCGAGCTCCGGCATCTCAAGATCGTGCGCGCGGTGGCCCAGGCGGGTAGCGTCACCAAGGCCGCCACTCACCTCGGACTTGCACAACCCGCACTGACCGCGCAACTCAAACGGATAGAGCGTGTGCTCGGGGGAGCTCTCTTCGAACGCGACCACAACGGCGCACGGCCCACGCCCCTGGGGGAGCTGGTGCTGTCCAGGGCGATGGTGCTGCTGCCCGCCGCCCGTGAACTCCAGGAGGAGGCACTCAGGTTCGCCAACGCGAACTCCGACGTTCCCAGCTACCGGCTGGGCGCCACCAACGGGCCGATCCTGGGCGGCCTGATGGACCGCCTCGCCACCGCCTGGCCCAACACCCCGGTCAGCACCCACACCTCCTGGTCGGCCAAGGAGCTCACCACCATGGTGATGCTCGGCCGGATCGACTTCGCCTTCATCGGGGCCTGCGGGATGAGCCCGCCTCCGGTGGAGGGGCCGGTGGTGTGGTCGACGGTGGGCATCGACCCGGTCTTCGTGCTGCTCAACGAGGACCATCCGCTGGTGGACAGGAAGGAGGTGGAGCTGGCCGAGCTGGCCGACGAGCAGTGGACGGTCACCCCGGGCGACAGCTGCTTCGGCGACTGCTTCGCCACGGCCTGCGCCCGCGCCGGGTTCACCCCCCGGACCATCTACGAGACCGACGTGGCCACCTGCATGCACCTCGCCAAGGTGGGCCGTGCCGCCGCCCTGTGCCAGGGGACCTTCCAGCCCGCCGAAGGGCTGCGGCTGGTGCCGATCGCCGGTGCCCCGCTGCGCTGGCGGCAGCTGTTCGGCTGGCACCCGGAGTCCTCCAGCGCCGCGGTCGCGGCGTCGATCCTCGAGCACGCCAAGGCCGCGCACTCCGACGCGGTCGGGCGGAGCAGAAGGTACGCCGAATGGCTGGTCGACAACCCGGGACTGGGCACCGCTCCATAACGTGACGATAGGGGACATTTGGTAGAGCCCTCCCTTGCGGACGGACCGTTACCGTGACGGGACCCCCCACGCAAGGAGAGAACCAATGCTCCGCAGAAGTGCCGTGACGGCGGGCTTCGCGCTCGCCCTCACACTGGTGGCCGCCCCCGCCCTGGCCCAGCAGGGTCCGGGCGAGGCCGCGACCCCCTACACCTTCGCCGAGGCCCGCGCCAAGGTGGCGGCGACCGCGGCCAAGCCCTCCCCCGGACTGCTCGACGCCATCCGGCGCGACCTCGGCGGCACGGGCGAGCAGGCCGCCGCCCGACTGATCAACGAGGCCGCCGCGGCCAAGATCGAGCCCGCCCTGCGCGGACAGCTCGGTGCCGCCTACGCCGGGGCATGGGTGAACGGCCCCACCTCGGAACTGGTCGTCGCCACCAGCGACTCCACCAAGGTCGCCTCCCTGGCGAAGTCCGGCGCGGAGGTCAAGCTCTTCAAGAACTCCCTGGCCACGCTGGAGGCGGCCAAGGCCACCCTCGACGGGCTCGTGAGCAGCGCGCCGAAGTCCATCCCCTCCTGGTACGTCGACGTGCGCACCAACAGCGTCGTCGTGCTGGCGGGCGACGTCGCCGAGGCCCAGGCCTTCGTGAACGGCAGCGGCGTGGACGCCTCGCTGGTCCGCGTCGAGGCCTCGCAGGAGAAGCCCACGCCGCTGTACGACGTCCGCGGCGGTGACGCCTACTACATGGGCGGCCGGTGCTCGGTCGGCTTCTCGGTCACCCGCGGCAGCCAGGGCGGCTTCGCCACCGCCGGTCACTGCGGTGACGTCGGCACCGCCACCCAGGGCTTCAACCGCGTCGCCCAGGGCACCTTCCAGGGTTCCTCCTTCCCGGGCAACGACTACGCGTGGGTCGCGGTCAACGCCAACTGGACGCCCACCGGCGTGGTGAACGGCTACAGCGCGGGCATCCTGCCGGTGAACGGCTCCACCCAGCAGGTCGTGGGCAGCTCCATCTGCCGCTCGGGCTCCACCACCCAGTACCGCTGCGGCACCATCAGCCAGCACAACACCAGCGTGACCTACCCCGAGGGCACGATCACGGGCCTGACCCGCACCACCGTCTGCGCCGAGCCCGGCGACTCCGGAGGCTCCTACATCTCCGGCACCCAGGCCCAGGGCGTCACCTCCGGCGGCTCGGGCAACTGCACCTCCGGCGGCACGACCTACCACCAGCCGATCAACGAGATCCTCTCGGTGTACGGGCTCACCCTGGTGACCAGCGGCACCAACCCGCCGCCCACCGGCTGCACCGGTTACACCAACACCTACACCGGCTCGCTGACCTCCAACGCCAACGCCTACCAGCCCGGCACCGCCGGCTACAGCGCCGCGGCGGGCGTCCACCGCGTCTGCCTGGACGCCCCCAACGGCACCGACTACGACGCCTACCTGCAGAGGCTGAGCGGCTCCACCTGGACCACCGTGGCCAGCGGGACCAGCTCCGGCCCCGACGAGGCGTTCACCTACAACGGCACCGCGGGCACCTACCGGGTGCGGGTGCACGCCTACAGCGGCTCCGGCTCGTACACCCTCGGCCTGACCAGGCCGTAGGGGAACGGCCCCGGCCGGGGCCATGAGCACGCGGACGTCACCCGACCCGCCGGGATCGGCCCCGGGCCCGAGAACCTCCGGGCCGGTCCCGGCGGCCCCGGCCCCCGGGCCGCACCCCCTGGCCGCCCTTCCCCCTTCCCGGAGCGCACGGGCTCCGAAAGGGGGGAGGGCGGCATCGCCGTGCCGGGACGTCGAGAACAATGAGGGGATGAGCGACCTTCTGACGTTGAGCGAGGGCGCGGTGCTGACGCACCTCGTCACCCGGGCAGAACTGGCGAGCGGGGTGCTTCCGGCCTCCGACGACCTGAGGCTGTGGGCGCGGCTGGCCGACGGTGACGGCGTGCCGCTGGCCCGGGGCGGCCGGGTCCGTACCTCGATCGACACCGGCGAGCCCGCGCTGACCGGGCCCGACGGCTGGCTGGACGGGGTGGAGCCCGGGCAGGTGGTCGCGCTGCGCCTGCGCGGCGGCGCCCTGGAGGTGTCCGTGGCCGGGCTGGAGGACGTCCCGGCCGAACGGGCGATGCGGGTCGTCCAGGCGTTCGGCGAGCAGGCGCTCGACGCGCTGCGCGCCTTCGCCGAGGGCCTGGAGCCCAGCCCCGGCGTGCCGGTCGACGTCGTGGTCCTGGAGCTGCTGATGAAGGCACCCGAGACCTTCGCCGACCCGCTGCCGCCGCTGGCCCCGCTGCTGCGCAACGCCTCGCTGGAGCTGCGCGACGGCCGGGTGGGCATCGTCGGCGCGCCGTGGGACGTGGCGTCGGTCGCCGACCTCGCGCCCCTGGACATCATCAGGCTGGCCCTGGTGCGCAGCGCGCTGCGCACCTACGGCGAGGGCGCCGACCTGTCCAAGGCCGTCACCTACCTGTCCCGGTCGGAGACGGTGCTCGCCAGGATCGCCGACGAGGTGGAGCGCGAGCCGCTCGCCCCGGCCGTGGCCGAGGCGCTGCCCCGTACCGAACCGGCCGCGCTGCTGCTGGTCGCCAGGTCGGCCGAGGGCGAGGGCCGCTCGTTCGAGGCCGCCGGGCTGATCTCCGAGGTGCTCTTCCTCTCCCCCGGCCTGGAGCCGGCCGAGCGCGACGCGGCCGAGTACGCCGCGTGCCGCACCGACCCGGGCGCCCCGCTGCCCGAGCGGGCCGCGCACCTGTTCCGCCAGCTGCTCGTGTACGCCTACCGCCCGGCCCGCAGGCGGCTGATCGAGGACCTGATCGGGTTGAGCGTCCGGGTGGCCGAGCCCGCCCTGGCGGACCTGGCATTGTTCGAGAACGACGTCGTCGGCGAGTTCCTGGCCGCGCGAGGGGACTGGCTGCGCGAGGACGAGGTGAGCCTCCTGGAGTCCTGGCGGCGGACGCCGCTGCGCCTGTGGGAGGTCCTGGACGTGTCCGGGGACGAGATCACCGTGGCCGCGGTCACCGGGCCCGGGAACGGCCCGTCCGAGCACGTCCCGTCGGGGAACGACCCGTCCGCGGGCACCGGCCCCTCCCGAAGCGGCACGGACGCCGCCGGGGATGCCGCCGGGGCGGCCGGTGGGGAGCGGGTGACACTGGCCGACGAGCTGTTGGCGGGTCAGGCGCTGCCCGGCGACCTGATGCTGACCCGGCTGCTGAGCGACGGCGCGGGCCCGCACGTGTTCGGCCACCCGTTCAAGGTCGACCCGGAACGCCGGGAGGAGATGCTCGGCCTGCTCACCGACCCCGTCGATCCCTACGAGGTGGCCGCGTTCTTCCGCCGCCCCCGGCGCGCGCCCGGCACCCCGGGCACCCCAGGCGCCGCGGGAGGGGGCGCGGAGGACTGAGCCACGGCGTGCCGGGAGCGCGGCCCCGCCGAGCCCTCCGAGCACCCCGAGCACCCCGAGGACACTGAGGACACTGAGGACACTGGGGACCCGACGGCCCTCGCCCGCACGGCCCCGACGACCCTCCCACCGTCCCGGCGACCTGACGGCCCGACGATTCGATGGCCCCGGCGGTCCGCACGCTCCCGACGGCCCGCACGCTCCCGACGGCCCGGTGTCCCCGAATGCCCCGGTGTCCCTGAACGACCCGGCGCCCCCACCCCTATGGCCGAAAAGGTGTAGAAAAGACCGAATCACCCGGAGCGGACACCTCTTACGTCGACGCCCGGTCAGAAGTAACTCTTCGCTGGGCATAATGGAGCCGTCGAAGGACGTAAGTCTCTCGGCGGTGGAGACGAGAGGTGTTGACTGTGCGCATGATCAACGAGGCGAACGGCTCGATCGCCGGGGCCGGGGCGCTTCTGAACATCCTGCGCGACGGCCGGGCCCGGACCCGCGCCGAGCTGGTCCAGCTGACCGGGCTGGCCAGGTCCACCCTCGCCCAGCGGCTCGACGCGCTGGTGAGCCTGGAGTGGATCGTGCCGACCGAGGAGGCCATCTCCTCCGGGGGGCGTCCCGCCATCGCCTTCACGTTCAACCGCACCGCCCGCGTGGTCCTCGCCGCCGACCTGGGCGCCACCCACGCCCGGGTCGCGATCACCGACCTCGGCACCACCGTCCTGGCCGAACGCGCGGTCGAGATGCCCATAGACCGCGGCCCCGAGGAGACCCTCGGCTGGCTGCAGCACACCTTCGAGGACATGCTCGCCGGGACCGGCCACCGCCTCGACCAGGTCTGCGGCGTCGGCGTCGGCCTCCCGGGCCCGGTCGAGTACGGCTCAGGACGCCCGGTCAACCCACCCATAATGCCGGGCTGGGACGGTTTCCCCGTCCCGGAGTGGCTCGGCTCACGCCTCGGCGCCCCCGTCCTCGTCGACAACGACGTGAACATCATGGCGCTCGGCGAGCACTGGGCGGCCCGCCCCGAGGCCGACCACCTCATCTTCATAAAGATCGGCACCGGTATCGGCTGCGGCATCATCAGCGACCGCCGCCTGCACCGGGGCGCCCAGGGCGCGGCCGGCGACATCGGTCACATCCGGGTGGCCTCCGGGCTCGACACCGTCTGCCGCTGCGGCAACGTCGGCTGCCTGGAGGCCGTCGCCGGCGGCGCCGCCATGGCCACCCGGCTCCGCGCTGAGGGAGTGGACGCCGAGGACAGCCGCGACGTGGTCCGCCTGGTACGGGCCGGCAACACCCAGGCGGTCCAGCTGATCAGGCAGGCGGGCCGCGAGGTCGGCGACGTGCTCGCCTCGATCGTCAACTTCTTCAACCCCGCGGTGATAGTCGTCGGCGGCGACATCTCCGAGGCCGGGGAGCAGGTGCTCGCGGGCCTGCGCGAGGTCATCTACAGCCGGTCGCTGCCGCTGGCCACCCAGCACCTGACGATCACCGCCAGCGAGCTGGGCGACCGTGCGGGCATGATCGGCGCCGCGGTCATGGTCATCGAGCACGTCCTGGCACCGGGCAGCGTCGACCGGTCCATCACCACCACCTGACCGCGCGCGGCCATGCTCGGACGATCCACGACCACCATCTGACCGCGCGGCCGCGCTCGGACGATCCACGACCACCACCTGACCGCATTTCGGCCCGCTCGGGCGGTCACCACGACCACCGCGGCCTTCGCGCACCTCAGGAGGCCCCCTGGGCTCCACGCGAGACCGAGGGGGCCAGGACCGGGGGCAAGGTCACCGCCTCGCCTGAGGACCGCCCGGCGGCGCCCGTGGGACACTCGTCCGACCATGGACGCCGAACCCATCAGGACCGCCCGGCTCACGCTCGAACCCCTTGCGGTGCACCACGCGGCCGAGATGGCCGAGGTGCTCTGCGATCCGGCCCTGCACACCTTCATCGGGGGCTCTCCGGAGACTCCCGAACGGCTCCGCGAGCGGTACGCCCGCCTGGTCGCGGGCCCGCCCCCCGGCCACGCGGAGTCGTGGCTCAACTGGGTGATCCGCCTCGACGGCCCGGACCGGCTGGTCGGCCACGTCCAGGCGACCGTCACCCGTGACCGAGCGGCCGTGGCCTGGGTGGTGGGGACGCCGTGGCAGGGCCGGGGCATCGCCGGGGAGGCGGCCGTCGCGCTCGTCGGCTGGCTCAGGGACCGCGGTACGGCCACCGTCGTCGCCACCGTCCATCCCGATCACGCCGCCTCGTCGGCGGTGGCGCGCCGCGCGGGCCTGGTACCGACCCCCGGCAGGGTGGACGGCGAGGTCGTCTGGAGATCGGACCGGGACGAGCCCCGGGCCCCGGAGACCGGACGCCCGGAACCGCACTGATCGCGGATCCGACGCGGCCGGGGACGCTCCGGCCGAGAACGACCGGGACGACAATGGCCGGGGCGAGGACGGCCGGGGCGGGACGGAGCACGGGCGGGCGGATCTGAGTAGCGGTGCTCAGGCGTGGCTGAGTGCCCGGCCTCTCCCGGGACTTCGCGATCTTCGAAATGCTCTGATCATGAAATGGTGGATTTTTCTGGTCGCCCTCGTCGGCACGGTGGTCGCCGCGTGGCTCCTCGTGTACGCCGACGTCCCGCTGTCCACGTTCCTGTCCCTGGGACTCGGCGCGATCAGTCTGATCTGGCTGGTCGTGCTCCTCACCCTGCCGTGGAACCTCTACTTCGGGGCACGGCAGGTGGTGCACGAGATCGGCGTGTCCCGGGAGCGCGGCATCGAGGTGCCCGCCGGGCACGAGGCCGAGGCCCTGGAGATCGCCCGGCGGATGCTCCGGTTCGCCGTCGGCGGCCACCTCGTCTCGGCACTGGTCCTGGCGGTCATCACCTACTTCTCCGGCGCATCGGTGGGCTACTACTTCGCCGGTTTCTACCTGCTGAGCACGTTCTTCCGCCCGGCGGGCGCCTACCTGTCACACCTGCGCGAGCGGGTCGGCACGCTGATGAGCGAGGCCCGGCATCCCCGCGAGGACGTCGTCTCGCTCGTGGCCAGGGTGGACGGACTGACCGCCGAGGTGGCCGCGCTGAACGAGACCTCCGAGCGGCTCCACCGGGACGCCGAGTCGCTCCGGGCCGCCCTGCGCGACGGTGACGAGGCCCTGGACCGCAGGATCACCGGGCTCGCCCGGCGTTTCGAGGACACCGTGGACGGTCTCACCGACAACCACGAGGTCATCACCGGGCTCAAGGCGTTCCTGCGCCTCGTCCGCGCCGACGCCCACGGCCGGACCTGACCCCCACCGTCTCAGCGGGGGGCCGGCACGGTCAGCTCCGTCGGGTTGCCGATCCGGAACCCGGGCGACCCGCTCAGGTGCCGGACGTTACGGGACGAGCCGGTCAGGAAGTTGTCCAGGCAGACCACCTCCGCCCCTTCACGGACGAGGCGTTCGCACAGGTGCGAGCCGAGGAACCCGGCGCCCCCGGTGACCACCACCCGTCGGGCGCTCACCGTACGCTCATCTCCAGCAGGCGTTCCGCGGCGCCGAGGACGTCCCGCACACCGATCTCCAGCAACCCCTGGTCGGGCCGGTACGCGTACGGGTCCCCCTGGCCGCCCGCCCAGAGCACGACGTGCGGTCCCGTCGGCGGGGGTCCCCAGAGCGTGGGCGGGACCGGGCCGAACATCACCACGGACGGGGTGGCGAACGCGGTCGCCAGGTGGGCGACCCCGGTGTCCCCGCAGATCACCAGGCACGCCCCGGCCACCAGCGTGGCCAGTTCCAGCGGCCCGGTACGCCCGGCGAGCACGCACGAGGACGGCAGCCGCGCGAGCAGCGCCACCCGTTCGGCCAGGTCGCGCTCCCTGGCGCCGCCGGTGACGACCACCTCGTGGCCGTCCTCCCGCAGTGCCGCGGCGACCAGCGCGAACCGTTCCGGTGGCCAGCGTCTGGCCGGGTAGGCGGCACCGGGATGCACGACGACCGGCCGGGACTCCCCCTCGGCGCGGGCGGGGCGCTCCAGGGCCAGATCCGCCGGGTCGGCCGGGATGCCGTACCAGCCGAGCAGGTCGCACCAGCGCTTCACCTCGTGCACGCCGTCCTGCCAGGGCGGTCCGGGCACGGTGGGAAAGGCCGGGTGCGCGTGGGTGAGCAACCGGGCCGGACCGGTGCGGTACAGCGCGGCGACCCCGTGCGGGCCGCCGCCGTACAGGTTGACGGCGACGTCCACGCTCCGGCCGAGCGGCGGGACGTGACCGGGACCGGCGACGTCGCAGATCTCGTCCACCGCGCCGATCAGCGGCACCAGGGGTGCCAGGGCGGAGGGTACGGCCAGCACGATCCGGTGGCCGGGATGGGAGCGCCGCAGGGCGCGCAGCGCGGGCACGGCGGTGAGCAGGTCGCCCATGCCCAGGCCGCGCAGCACCACCATGACCGGCCGGTCGGCCGGGACGGTCAGGGCCACCGGGGCGGCCGGGATCGCCGAAACCGCCAGGGCCGCCGAAGCCGCCGGGGCCACCGAAGCCGTCGAAGCCTCCGAGTCCGCCGGGCCCGCGACGGGCACGTCCTCCTCCGGTGTCCCGGCATCGGCCGGGAGAGGGTCCGCCTGTTCCGGCGCGGGGTCGGCGCTCATGTCCGGGCCTTCATGTCCGGGCCTTCATGTCCGCGCCCTCATGTCACGGTCCTCATGATCATGGTCTCCTTCGTGAACGTCATGTCACGCTCTCCTTCGCGAACGTCAGGCGGTCGACCGCCTCGACGACCCGTGCACTCGCCACCGACGACAGGCACGGATGCCCCGGGACCGGGCAGACGGCGGCGCGGGTGCCCCGGCAGGGCGCCCGCTGGTCCCCGAGGACCACCACCGGGACCCCGTACGGCGCCCAGCGTCCGGCCGGGACCACGGGGGCGAACAGGCTGACCACGGGCGTGCCGACCGCCGCCGCGAGGTGGGCCGGGCCGCTGTCGGCGGCGACCACGACGCACGCCCCGGCGAGCACCGCGGCCAGTTCGGCGAAGGTCGTGCGGCCTCCCAGGTCGGTCACGGACCTCCCCGAGGCCCCGGCCGGCCAACCGGCGGGCGGCACCGGCGATCCGGGACCGGCCGCGCGGTTCACGCCTCCGGCGCCACCCGCGCCGTTGACGCCACCCCCGCCGTTGACGCCTGCGGCGCCACCCGTGCCGTTGACGTCACCCGCGCCACCCCCGCCACCCCGGCCACCTGCGCCGCCGGTGCCGGTCGCGCCGTTCGTGCCACCGGTGCCGGTCGCGCCGCCCGCGCGGTCCGGCGCGACGAGCTCGCCGTCGCTCCAGCCGTCGATCCAGCCGTCGACCCCCGTCTCGACATGGCGGCCCGCCCACCCGCCGGTACGGGCGGGCTCGTCCCGTTCAGGACCGCACGCGTCCCCGGGCCCGCCCCTCGTCCAGCCGCCCGCGAAGACCGGGCCGGGAGACAGGCCGTGCTGGCCGGCCCCGGAGGCGAGCCGCGCGGTGAGCACCCGCTCGTCGACGCCGCCGGTCACCACGACCCTGTGCCCCGAGCGTGCGAGGTCCTGGACGGTACGCGCCCAGCTCTCCACCGGCCACGCCCTGGCGGGACAGGAGACGCCGGGGTGGACGGCCACGTAGCCCGGTGGCCCGGTGAGGTGACCGACCTCCGGCAGCGGGTGCCGTACGGCGAGGCGCCCGTCGTCCCCCGGAGGGAGGTCGAACCCCGCGGACCGCGCCAGGGCGAGCATGCGTTCGGCCTCGGGCACGTCCACACCCTCGTCGGCGACGTGCCGTACGTCGAGCAGCGAGCCGACCTGGTCGGCGGAGGCCGCGGTGATCCTGAACGCGCCCGCCAGCCTGAGCAGCAGGGCCAGCGGCAGCGGGGACTCGTGGGCCGAGGTGAGGATCAACGCCTGGTCGGGGGCCACGTCCCGGACCATCCGCAGCAGCCTCAGCACGTGCGGCCCGGTCACGGGCGGCACGGACGGTGCGGACGGTCCGGTCACGGGCGGCGCGGCCGGCTCGATCCACGGGGCGCGCCACTCCACCGTCCGCGAGACGCCGGGCAGCAGGCGGGCCGCTTCCCTGCCGTAGGGCCCGGTCAGCAGCACGACCTCTCGCGCGCCCGCCGCCACCGCCCGGATCGCGGGTCCCGCCAGCAGGACGTCTCCGGCGTTGTCCAGGCGGGCGACGAGAACGGTGCCGCTCACCGCGGGTCCGTCTCCGTGTCGTCCACGGAGGCGGCCGGCGGAACGCGGAAGATCGCCTCTACACCGGGAAATCTCATGGCGCCGGCCTCTCGCTCGATACCTACTGACTACCGAGAGCAGCGTTCTTCAAACCGAAAAATCGCATATAGAGGCAGTTAAAGGCATTAAGCGGTCGTCTTTATCACTATAAGTGACTACTTTGACGGTTATCTCATCCTTCGCTCGGGTACCATCACCGCCGGACGCGCAGGGACGCGCAGGGACGCGCCCGAACCGGTCGGGTGTGGGCACCCCCCGGACCGGACGTGTCCATCGGAACCGGGCCGGCTCCCTCGTCCGGGATCGGTCAGCCGGTGACGAGGTGGGCGTTGGGCTCGCGGGCGCGCTCCGCAAGCTCGGGGATCTCCAGCACCGTCACCCCGGCCGCCGCCAGTTCCTCGGCCCCGTGGCAGTCGACGAAGAGCAGCGGCTCGCGCCAGGCCATCACCACCCGGCCCGCGCCGCTCTCCAGGATCAGGCGGGTACAGGTCTTCGGGCGGGACCTGCGCGCGCTGCACGGCTCCAGGCTGCTGTAGACCGTGGCGCCGGCCAGCCGGGGATCGTCCGGGTCGAGCTTGGCGAGGGCCGCCTCCTCGGCGTGCACGTGCGGGTCGGTCTCCCGGGAGTACCCGCGGGCGAGCTCCTCCCCTCGCGCGGAGACCACCACGGCCCCCACCGAGAAGGCCGTCTCCGAGGGCGGGCACAGCCTCGCCAGGTCGCACGCCAGCCCCAGCCAGTCGCGGTCGTTCATGCGCTTCTCCCCCCTGTGCACGGCAGGCCGGATCAGGTCAGCAGGTAGCGGATCAGGGTGACGTCACCCATGGCGCGGACCTCGGCCGTCTTCATCCTGCGGCGGCCGTCGCGCGGGAAGGGCCCGTCCCCGACGAAACGCGGGGCGGCGGGGTCGCCGACGAAGAACGGCGCGACGGCGAGGTGCAGCTCGTCGACGAGGTCCTCCCGCAGGAAGCGGGTGTGCACCGACGTGCCGCCCTCGACCATGAGGCGGCGCACCCCCCGCCCGTACAGGTCGGCGAGAACGCGGCCGAGCACGATCGGGTCCCCCGCGTCGACCACCTCGGCCCCGAAGGCCCCGAAGGCCCCGAAGGCTCCGAAGGCTCCGAAGGCCCCGGAGCCCCTGAGGTCCCTGGAGGTCCCGGCATCTCCGGACGGCCCGGAAACCCCGGTGCCCCCCGGACCCCCGACGGTCGCGTCGTGCAGGCGGCCGGTGAGACCCGCCACGGCCGGGGAGGCCGCGTACACGATCCTGGGCGCGTCACCGGCCGTGAAGAAGGCGGCGGAGGGGTTCAGGTCGCCGGTGGCCGTCAGCGTCACCTTCGCGGGCGACGGCGGCAGGCCGCGCGCGACCCGCTCCTGCCTGCGCTCGGGCGACCGGACCAGCAGCCGGGGATCGTCACGCCGTACGGTCTCCGCGCCGACCAGGATCGCGTCGCAGGTCGCGCGGACCGCGTCCACCCGGTCGAAGTCCTCGTCGTTGGAGAGCAGGAGCCGCCGCGGCGTGCCGTCGTCGATGTAGCCGTCGACGGACATCGCACAGCTCAGCAGCACGTACGGACGCTCGTCCACGCTCTCCTCCGGGGTCGTGGCACCGGCTCCCCGCGCCGGCCACCGGCCGATGGTAACAACCGCCGGGGAACTCCTGGGCGGCCGGATTCGTCGTTCAGGGTGCGACGTCCCCGACGCTGAGAGGCATCCTCCGTGCGCAGTTCGTTCTTCGGAAATCTCGAGCACGGCCACTTCCCCGGCCACTTCACGCTGCAGAACGGCAAGATGCTGCGGGTGGAGCTGAACGGGGAGGTGATGGCCCGGCAGGGGTCGATGGTCGCCTTCCAGGGGCAGATGGAGTTCGACTACGCGGGGGGCGGGGTCGGCCGGATGCTGAAGAAGATGGTCACCGGCGAGGGCGCGCCGCTGATGCGCGTCCGCGGCCAGGGAGCCCTCTTCATCGCCTACAACGCCGACGACGTGCACCTGTTCTACCTGGAGAACGAGGCGATCACCGTCAACGGCTCCAACCTGCTCGCCTTCGACCCGCAGCTCACCTGGGACATCCAGCGCGTGCAGGGCGCGGGCATCGCGACGGGCGGCCTGTTCAACACCACGATCACCGGGACCGGCTGGGTGGCCGTCACGGCGCACGGCGCCCCGGTGCTGCTCGACACCTCCCACGCGCCGACCTTCGCCGACGGCCAGTCCGCGGTCTGCTGGAGCGCCGGGCTTCAGGTGAGCGTCAACCGCACCATGAAGATGGGAGCGCTCATCGGGCGCGGGAGCGGCGAGGCCGCGCAGCTCGCGTTCCGGGGGCAGGGGTTCGTCCTCGTCCAGGCGAGCGAGGGGCCGATCCTTCCCCAGTCCTCCGGCTGAGCCTTGAGCGAGCCCCGCCCCGCGGTCCCGGCCCTCAGGCCCTGGCCTGGATCAGCGCGTGGGTGCCGGTGGTCAGCCAGGGGCGGCCCGTCCGCTCCAGGGCCTCGACCGTCCCGCCGGTCAGGCCGACCGCGACCTCGGACTTCAGGGTGCGCAGCGCCGCGACCGGGCCGGGGAAGTACGCGGTGGCCTCGGCGAACGGGGTGGTGTGCGGCCAGGCCCGGTCCCCGACGAGGCGGCGGTAGTTCAGGTCGCCCTTCATGATCGTCAACGACGCGGAGGCGAAGTCGTCGCGCATGCCGGCCGGCATCTCGCGGTAGGGCAGCGGCGCGCAGGAGAAGGCGTGCGCCCGCAGGACCAGCCGGTCCGCCCCGACCGCGGCCCGCAGCCTGTCCGCGACCCGTCCCGCCTCGCCGCCCGCGGCCGCCATGCGCCGCAGGCAGGCCAGGACGTCGGTCACGGTGGCGTCGGACACGTAGTACGGCAGGGGCTTGACGTGCAGGATCACCTGGCCCGTCCCGCGGGCGTGCAGCAGGTGGTCGATCAGGACGAGGTCGGGGAGCAGTTCGCTCCCGGCGTTGTCGGCGACCAGGCAGACCCGTCCGGTTCCGGCCAGCGACCACAGCAGCGCGCTGTCGTCGGCCACCAGCCCGGCCTCCCGGTCGGCGAGGTCGGGTCCGGCCGAGATCCGGAAGACCAGGTCGGCCCGGTTGCCCCACAGCGCCCTGAGGATCAGCGCCTGGTCCCGCTCCCCGGTGGGCACATCGGCCAGGGCGTCGAGCTCGCGGAGCTCGCGGAGCTCCTCGTCGACGGCCTCGCCCGCCAGCTCGGCCTGCTTGAAGGGCTCGAACGGGTCCACGCCGCGCCACGGCCCCGGCTCGAAGTAGCCGACCGCCGACAGCAGCCTGCGGTAGAAGTAGCCCTCCGCCCACAGGAACGGCACCTCGTCCCAGCGCCGCCCGAGGTGGCCGCGGTCCCAGCTCTCCCAGAGGTCGCGGTCGTGCGCGGAGTCCTCCGGCGGCGCCATGACCCCCTCGATCTCCTCCAGGAGCGCGTCCAGCGCCCGGTTGCGGCGGGCGTCGTACGGGGTGGCCTCGCGGACCCTGGCGATCAGGGAGGGGTGCCGCTCGTGCAGCACCCGCCAGGTGAAGGAACCGGGGACGTCGCTCAGCAACTCCGGCGGCTCGTACGGTGCCGGGAGGCCCCCGGGCCGCTGCCGGACATGACCGGCACCGCCGACACCGCCGACATCACCGTCTGCCATTTCCCACTCCCTTTTGACGCGCGAGGACTCTTGCTGTGAAATATGTTTAGCTACAGCGAACAGGCGGCCACGCCGCTCGACGGAGGGGAGCCGCAGGTGGGCACATCGGAGCGCCGGGGCGGGATGGAGCTGGACCGCCACGACGCCGTCGGAGCCCGGATGCGGCAGTTCCGCAAGGAGCGCGGTCTGACACTACGCGGTCTGGCCACCCATTCCGGGCTCTCGATCGGGTTTCTCTCGCAGGTCGAGCGGGGCATCTCCTCGATCGGCCTGACCGCGCTCAACAGCGTGGCCACGGCGCTGGACCGGAGCGTGGCGGAGTTCTTCAACGACGCCCCGGCCGAGGAGGGCACGGAGGAGGACCGGCGGGCACCGGCCTCACCGCTGCCGAGTCACTTCACCCTCACCCGCTCCAGCACGGCCGCCACCGAGTACATCTCGGGCCAGCAGACCTACCGCATGCTCTCGGCCAGGGGCCCGAACCTGGTGCTCGAACCGCTGCTGGTGCACATCGCGCCCGGCGGCAGGCGGGAGAACTCCTACGGCCACGCCGGCGAGGAGTTCGCCTTCGTCCTGGAGGGCGAGCTGCTGTACGAGGTCGACGGCGTCGAGCACCGGCTTCACCCGGGCGACAGCGTCCACCTGAGGTCGACCGTCCCGCACAGCATGTTCAACGACACCGACCGGGTCACCACGGTCGTGTCCGTGGTCACGCCCCGCCTCTTCTGAGGCGCCGCAGCAGCCCGGCGGTCACCGCCGCCGCGACCGGCACGCCGAGCGCCGTGCCGAGCACCACGGCCGCGACCGCCCGGTTCTGGCGGGCGATGCGCCGCCTGACCTCGGCGTAGGGCACCGTGCTGAACGACACGAGCTCGTAGCGGGAGACGTAGCGGCCGGGCAGCAGCCGCTCCAGGCCGTGTTCGAGGCGCTTGCGCAGCAGGAACGACCGGGAGGCGACCCTGTCGCGCATCTCGACGAAGTTCTCCAGGGCGAGCTCGGCGATGGTGTCGGCGTGCTCCTTGCGGCGGCTCCCGTACAGGGCCAGGGCCGCGGGGAAGTCGTCGCCGGTCTCCTCCAGGCAGCGGTCGAGCTCCACGCAGTCCTCGAAGCCGCAGTTGGCGCCCTGGCCGTAGAAGGGCACGATGGCGTGGGCCGCGTCGCCGAGCAGCCCGGTCACCGCGCCGGCGCCGCGCACGTGCCAGGGCCGGGCCCGTACGGTGACCAGGCGCCCGATCGGGTTGCAGGCGTAGTCGTCCGCGAGGTCGGGCATCAGCGCGCGGGCGTCGGGGTAGACGGCGGCGAAGAACTCCTCGAACCGCTCGGCGGTGTCCAGCTCCTCGAAGCTGCCGGGCCCGCTCCGGGGCCAGAACAGCGTGCAGGTGAACGACCGGTCGGGGTTGGGAAGCGCGATCATCATGGCCTTGCCGCGCGGCCAGATGTGCAGCGCGCCCGGGTCGAGGGCGAACTCGCCGTCGCGCGCGGGGATCGTCAGCTCCTTGTAGCCGTAGTCGAGGTGGTCCTGGGTGACCTCGACGCCGCCGAGGAGCCGCAGCCGCTCGCGGACCGCGCTGTAGGCGCCGTCGGCGGCGAGCACGACCGTGGCGGTACGGGTGACCGGGCCGCCGGGCGTGTCGAACTCCATCCGGCCGGAGTCGGCGTCGAGCCCGGTCAGCCGGTGTTCGAACAGGGCCTGGACGCCGGGCATGCCCAGGGCCGCCTCCAGCAGGGTGCGGTTGAGGTCGGAGCGGCTGATGGAGTTGATCGCCCGCTCCCCTCCGGCGCTGTAGGACTGGAAGCCGAGCGTGCCGTCGGGGGCGTGCATCATCCGGCCGGACATCGGCAGCGCGGTCTCCAGCACGGTCCGGTCCAGCCCGATCCGGCGCAGCGCGTCGATCCCCCGCTCGGAGATGGCCAGGTTGATCGAGCGCCCGCGTTCCGGCGCCGCCGAGCGCGGGTCGGGCCTGCGCTCGTACAGCACGACGCGGTGGCCGCGCCGGGCCAGGTAGCAGGCCGTCAGGCAGCCGACCAGCCCGGCACCGACCACGGCGACCTCCTCGGACCTCATGACGACCCCCCGCGGGACCTCGTACGGGACCTGAGCGGGCACCTCATGACGGGCTCACCTCCGCGGCGAGCGCGTCGGCCGCCCGCCAGCAGTCGTGGAACGTGGAGTACATGGGCACCGGGGCCAGACGGACGACGTCCGGGCGGCGCACGTCGGCCAGGACGCCGTGCACCCGGTGCAGCCGGTCGGCGAGACCGGCGGCGTCGGCGGCGCCACTCCCTGCGCCCCCGCCCACCCGCAGGGAGAGCTGGGCGCCGCGCCGGGCCGGGTCGGCGGGGGTGACGATCTCCAGCGGGCGGTCCCGGACCACCTCGGTGAGCAGCGTCTCCAGGTACCCGGTCAGCGCCAGGCTGCGTTCGCGCAGCCGGGCCATCCCGGTCTCGGCGAACATCCGCAGCGAGACCCGGACCGGGGCCATGGACAGGATCGGCGGGTTGGAGATCTGCCAGGCGTCGGCCGTGGGGACGGGCACCAGCTCGGGCCGCATCTCGAAGCGGGTCGCCTGCTCGGTGCTCCACCACCCGGCCAGCCGGGGCAGATCCGGGTCGGTCACGTGGCGCCGGTGCACGAAGCAGCCCGCGACGGCTCCGGGCCCGGCGTTGAGGTACTTGTACGAGCACCAGGCCGCGAAGTCCACGTCCCAGTCGTGCAGGGCGAGCGGCACGTTGCCGACCGCGTGCGCCAGGTCCCAGCCCACCCGGCACCCGGCCGCGCGCCCGGCGGCGGTGATGGCGGGGATGTCGAGGAACTCGCCGGTCAGGTAGTTGACCCCGCCCAGCAGGACGAGCGCCACCCGGTGCCCCTCGCGGGCCAGGTGGTCGACGACGTCCTCGGTGCGCAGGCAGTCCTCGCCCGGACGGGGGCGCAGCCGGACCACGGTCTCGTCGGGGTCGAGGCCGTGGTGGACGGCCTGGCTGCGTACCGCGTAGCTGTCGGAGGAGAAGGCGTGGTCCTCGATGAGGATGCGGGTCCGCTCGCCCTCGGGGCGGTAGAACGTCGCCATCATCAGGTGCAGGTTGACCGTGAGGGAGTTCATCACCACGGTCTCCTCGGGGGCGGCGCCCACCAGCGTGGCGGCGTCCTCGCGCAGTTCCGCGTGGTAGGGCAGCCAGGGGTGGGCCGCCCGGTGGTGCCCCTCGACCGCGTGCAGCGCCCAGTCGTCCAGCTCCGCCAGGACCGCGGCGCGGGTGGCGCGGGGTTGCAGGCCCAGCGAGTTGCCCGCGAAGTAGGCGACCTCGGGGTGACGGGCGGACGCGGGCGAAGGCGGCAGGAGGAACTCGGCACGGCGGCAGGTGGTGTCCCGGGCGTCGGCGGCCAGCGCTTCCTGCTCGCCGGGCCCTCCGGTCCTGGTCGCCGGGTCTGCGGTGCGCTCGCTCATCGCGTCATCTCCTTACGTCCCCTTCATGTTCACTCATGCCGAACGCAGGTGAAATCAGGAGTACGAGAGGATTCGGGGCGTTCGCTTTACGGATGGAAGGTTCTGCGGGCATCCGGTTTCCAGATGACGGAGCGTCACCTCCCGGGACCCGCGACGGGACCCGCGAGGGGTATACCCGTTCCGCTCATCCGGTCACCCCGCCCGCCCCCGCTCTCGGTCCCGGCCCTCGGTCCCGGTCCTCGGTCCTGGGGGGGGGGGGGGGGGGGGGGGGGAGGGGGGGGGAGGGGGGGAGGGGGGGGGGGGGGGGGGGGGGGGGGGGGGGGGGAACGCCGAGGTGTCCCCCCAGCCTTTCTTGGGGCCCGGTGGGG
>NZ_JBVJIA010000033.1:23551-81379 GCF_055586505.1 Streptosporangium sp. NPDC050148
CCCGCCGACGTTCCCGATCGTGGCGTGCACCAGGTACCCGCCCCCCCCCCCCCCCTCCCCTCCCCCCCCCACCCCCCCCCCCCCCCCCCCCCCCCCCCCCGGCCCCGGGTGCGGTCCAGCAGCGGCAGCACCGCGCCGCCCAGCAGCTCCACCCCGCCGTCGTCGGTCAGCCCGTGCGGGGTGCCGAACTCCACCCGGTGCGCGCCCGCGTCGATCAGGGCCTGGGCCTGGGCGGCCACCTGCTCCGGGGTGCCGGAGAAGGCGAACAGGTCGAGCACGTCGTCGGGGATCAGCCGCCCGGCGTCCTCGTCCCGCCCGGCGTCGACCAGCTCCTTGACCCGGCCGAGCAGGTCGGCGGGGACCCCCGCGGTCGGATCGAGGTCGGCGACCACCGCGAGGTACATGGCGACCTCGGTGCGGGCCCTGGCGCGGGCCGCGGCGCCGTCGGCGTCCACCACGGTCACCGCGCCCAGCACGACGCCGACCTCGCCGGGGTCGCGCCCGGCCGGGACGGCCCCGGCCGCGACCCGCTCGCGGATCACCCCGACCATCGCCGGGTTCGCGCTGCCGCCCACCTTGATCTCGTCGGCGATCCGGCCGGCCAGGGCCGCGCCCTTCGGCCCCCAGGCACCCAGCAGCAGCGGCGGACGGGGACGCCGTACCGGGTAGCGCAGCCGGGTACCGGGCGCGAGGCGGAACATCTCCCCCTCGAACCCCCCGGCGTCACCGGCCAGCAGCAGCCGGACCACCCGCGCGGCCTCCGCCAGCGCGGTCAGCGGGCGGGGCTGGGCGATGCCCACCGCGCCGAGCCAGGTGCCGCGCGCCAGCCCCAGGTAGGCGCGGCCGTGCGAGGCCAGGTCCAGCGCGGCGAGCTGCCCGGCGATCTCGTACGGGGCCAGCGAGTACGGGTTGAGGCAGGCCGCGCCGAGCCGTACCCGCTCGGTGGCGGCGGCCATCTCCAGCAGCGGGAAGATCGGCGGCTGGTACATCAGGTCGCCGAACACGCTCAGCACGTCGAAACCGTGCTCCTCGGCGCGGCGCGCGAGCCGCGCGTAGTCTCCGGCCCGCTTGTCGCTCTGCAGGCCGAGGCCGATCTCGGCGGTGCTCATGGGGACCCCCTCAGGTCAGGTCGGCGGAGTTCATCCGGCGGCGGCCGGTCCGCTCGACCCGCATCACCAGCCGTTCCTCCGGGTCGGGGCAGCAGAACAGGGAGTCGCGCGCCAGCCAGTCCCCGGAGGCCAGGTCGCGCTGCTTGGCCGCGAGGAAGGGCAGGACCGCGGCGAGCGCGTAGACGCAGAAGTGCTCGCCGTCGGGGAGCCGCAGGTGCGCGCTCCGTTCCAGGACGAAGCAGTCGCCCACCTCCATCCCGCAGACGGACCTGCCCTCGATGCGGTCGACCACGACCCGCAGGTCGTACAGCTCCATGTCACCGCCGGCACCGTCAGGGCCATCAGTGCCGTCAGTGCCGCCGGCGCCCTCGGCACCTCCGGCGCCGGTGTTCGCGTCGTCGCTCATGCCCGTCCCCTCTCCGGCCCGTGCGGGCCGCGGATCCCTTCCGCCCATGACGTGCCCTCACCCGTGCCCGGTGAGCAGTTCCGAGTGGTGGTGGACGATGAGCCAGTCACCGCCGACGCGGCGGAGCACGTCGGTCACCCTGCTGCGCTGGGCGGGCCCGCCCGGCGGCTCGGCGACCAGCACGTACCGCGCCAGTCCGGTGTCGCCCCACACGTCGATCCGCTTGTCCTCGGCCGCCAGCCGGTCGAGTTCGGGACGGGCGCCCGAGCCGTCCCGGCCGTCCCGGTAGGCGTCCAGCTCCGAGCGGGTCCGCAGCGGTCCCGGCAGGTGCGTCTCCCAGGTGGTCACCTCGGCGTGCAGGTGCCGGTCGAACCGGGCGCGGTCGGCGGACAGGAACGCGTCGTACATGTCGTCGATGCCCGCGGCGATCGCGGTGGCGTCCGCCCCGGTGTCCCTGGCGGAATCGATTGCGTCGGTGCTCACGGGCCCTCCCATCCCGACCGGTCGTCGCGGACGACCCGGCCCGCCTTCATCACCCAGCGGACCCCGCGGAAGGCCGAGGTGTCCGCCAGCGGGTCGGCGTCCATGGCGATGAGGTCCGCGTACTTCCCCGCCTCGACGGTGCCGAGGTCGGCGTCGGCGCCGAGCCAGCGCACCGGGCCGAGCGTCCCGGCGTGCAGCGCCCCGGCCGGGCCGAGCCCGCCCTCGGACATGAACTCCAGCTCGCGCACCGTGGCGTTGGTCCCCTCGAACGCCCAGAAGGGCGGCATGTCGCTGCCCAGCAGGACCTCCACCCCGGCGTCGAGGGCCATGGCGTAGCTCTCCAGGTGCCGGGGCCCGGCGCCGAGCGAGCGGCACTGCATCCACCCGGGCACGCCCAGCTCGTCGAAGAACTCCTTGCAGCGGGTGACCAGCAGCGTCGGCACCAGGGCCGTCCCGTGCCGGGCCATCCGCTCCGCCACCTCGGGGGTGAGCTGGTAGCCGTGCTCCACACAGTCCAGGCCCAGCTCGACGGCCTCGGCGATCACCGCCGCCGGTCCGGCGTGCGCGGTGACCTTACGGCCCCAGGCGTGCGCGGTCCGCAGCGCGGCGGCCATCTCGTCGGAGAACAGCTGCGGGGTGTCGATCCTCTCGTGCTCCCCGGCGATCCCCCCGGAGATCATGATCTTGATGAGGTCCGCTCCGGCCTTGATCTGGGCGCGCACCCCCCGGCGGAACCCGTCGGCGCCGTCGCACTCCAGGGTGTCGCCGCCCTCGTGCCCGTGGCCCCCGGTGCAGACCAGGGCGCGGCCCGCGGTGAAGATGCGCGGGCCGGTCGCCCTGCCCGCCTCGATCGCCCGCCGCAGCGCGAAGTCGGCGTGGTCCTTCTCGGCGACGCACCGCACCGTGGTGACCCCGCAGTGCAGGGTCCGGCGGGCGCCGTCGGCCATGTAGAGGGCCAGCTCGTGCGCGGTCATGTCCCTGACGTCGGCGCCGGCCCGTCCGGGCAGCGACAGGGACAGGTGGGTGTGCATGTTGACCAGGCCGGGGGTGACGTGCGCGCCGCCGAGGTCGATCACCCGGGCGTCACCGGCCAGGCCTGTCACCTCCTCGCGGGGGCCCGCCGCCTCGATCCGGTCGCCGTGGACCCACACCGCCGCGTCGGCGACACGCCCCTCGGCGGTGCTCCCCCGTGCGGCACGGGCGTCGGTGACCGTGCAGTTGACGATGACCACGTCGTTCATCGGGGCCTCCACTCCGTAGGTCCGGCGGGTGACGTCCGCCGGGACGCGGCCGTCGGCCGTGTCCCGCGAACCCGGTCCCGATCATGCCCGGCCGGTCCCCGCACCGGGCTCCGGAGCGGCACCCGCCCCGGCCGCGCGGTCGAGCCCTCTTCGGCCTCCGTCTTCGGCCTCCGTCGCGCGGGCGTTGTGAACGGGGATCGGCGCCGGGGCGCCCCGCGGGCGGCCGTGGACGGCCCGCCCGGTCCGCACATGCCGTATGTTCTATCAGACGCAAGTTCACTGAACAAGTGAACGATGATCGTTCATGGGCAAATCCCGTCCTCAGAGCGGGTACGGTGAAAAAAATAGATCGTTTCACCGGTTCCTGTTCATGGAATTTCACACAAATGTCTCCGATACGTGACCGAGGCGCCCTAGCCTTCGAGGCAGGATCGCATCGGTCCTCGCCCCTCCGGCACGCGGCCGGGCCCTCCGGGTCCGCGTCGCCCCGGCGCTCCGGCACCGCGGATCGCCCCGGAGCCCGAGGGGGCGGGACGGTCGCGGGTCCCGGCGCGCCCGGACGTCCCCGGGCCTTGCTTTGCAGAAACATTTCCGAAAGATTACGTATACGCTCACCTGTGGTTTTATCGGTCGAAGCCTTGACATAAAAGAGGTTGACCGGAATCGTTTGCGTCCTTGCGGAACCGTCTCGCGCCATGAGCCCGGTACGCGACGTATGAGAGGCGGACAGGATGGTTGGTCGTAGAGGTCTCGCGGTCCTCGGCCTGGGCGTGGTGGCCGCGCTGACCGCCGCCTGCGGCGGCGGAGGAGGAGCGGCGGGCACGGCTCCGGCGAGCGGCGGGACGGGCGGCGCAGCGGGCGGCGGCACGCTGGTCGTCGACACCTCGTTCCAGTTGAAGACCGCCGACCCGGCCCGGCAGTTCGAGCCCACGGCGCAGACGGTGCTCTATCCCGTCTACGAGACGCTGGTGACCTACAAGGGGGCCGACGTCAAGACGGCCGTCCCCGGGGTGGCCGAGCTGCCCGAGATCGACGAGAGCTTCAAGAAGTTCACCTTCACCCTGCGCGACGGCGTCAAGTTCAGCGACGGCACCCCGATGACGGCCAAGGACGTCGTCTACACCTTCGAGCGGATCGCCGGTCTGAAGGGCAACCCGTCCTTCCTGCTCGACGGCGTCAAGACCGAGGCTCCCGACGACAAGACCGTGGTGCTGACCACCGAGAAGCCCGACTCGGCGCTGATGGCCAAGCTCTCCAACCCCGCGCTCGGCATCGAGAACAGCGCGGCGGTCGAGAAGATGGGCGGCACCAAGGACGCCGAGAGCGACAAGGCCGAGCCGGAGTTCGCCAAGGCCTCCTACGGCAGCGGCCCGTACAAGATCACCAAGTTCGACGCGGCCAGCGAGGTCGTGCTGGAGCGCAACGACGGCTACTGGGGCACCAAGCCCGTCTACAGCAAGATCGTCGTGCGTAACGTCCAGGCGAACGTGCAGCAGCTCAACCTCACCCAGGGCGGCAGCCAGCTCGCGCTGGACCTGCGGCCGGACCAGGCCACCTCGCTGGGCGAGAACGTGACGGTCAACAAGACCGCCGCCGCCGACATCGCGTTCCTGCTGGTCAACGACGACCCCGCGGTCTCGTCGACCACCTCGAACAAGGACTTCCAGGAGGCCGTGCGCTACGGCGTCGACTACGCGGGCCTGCTGAACCTGGTGGGCGAGGGCGCGGTCCAGCCGGGCGGCGTCGTCCCCTCGATGTTCTCCGGGGCGCTCGCGCCGGCCGACGCCGTCAAGCGCGACGTCGCCCGCGCCAAGGCGGCGCTCGCCAGGTCGGGCATCTCCTCCCCCTCGGTGAAGCTGAACTACGCCTCCGACCTGACCTACAAGGGCGTGGGCATGGCCGACATCGCGGCCCGCCTCCAGCAGAACCTCAAGGAGGTCGGCATCGACGTCCAGCTCGACGGCAAGCCGGTGACCACCGCGCTCGACTCCTACCGCGCCGGCAAGGACGAGCTGAGCCTGCAGTGGTGGGGACCGGACTACAACCACCCCAACGACTACCTGCTGTTCACCCCCGGCCAGATGGTGGGCCTCCGGGCCGGCTGGAAGGAGGACGCGGCGCCGGAGATCACCAAGCTCGCCGAGAAGGCCGAGACCGCCGACGACGCCACCCGCGACGCCGACTTCCAGGCGCTGCAGAAGGCCATGAACGCCGAAGGCCCCTTCATCCCGCTGTTCCAGCCGTCGGCCGTGGTCGCGGGCGCCAAGCAGCTCGGCCCGCTCGACTACAACCCTCTGTGGACCGTCGACCTGACCACGCTGCGCTAGCCGGCGCCGATCGATGACGTCGTTCCTCACACCGGTCGCCAGACGGTGGTACGCGTTACCGGGCCTGCTCCGGTTCACGCTCCGCCGGCTGGCGGCCGGCATCCTCCTCGTCCTCGGCATCACGCTGGTCTCGTTCGTGCTGACCCAGCTGGTGCCGGGTGACCCGGTCACGGCCAACCTGGGCGAGCGCGCCGCCGCCGACCCCGCGGTCGTCGAGGCCTGGCGCCGCCGGCACGGCCTGGACCTGCCGCTGCCGCAGCAGTACCTGAACTACCTGGGCAACCTGCTCAGCGGCGACCTGGGCACCTCCCAGCAGAGCCACCGGCCGGTCACCCAGGACCTCGCGCAGTTCATGTCGGCCACCTTCGAGCTGGCCCTGGCCGCGATCGCGGTGGCGCTCGTGCTCGGCGTCGGCCTCGGCGTGCTGGCCGCCATGCGCCGCGACCGGCTCGCCGACCAGATCATCCGGGTCGTCTCGCTGGCCGGGGTCTCGGTGCCGACGTTCTGGCTCTCGCTGGTGGCGATGTACGTGTTCTACGCCCGCCTCGGCATCTCGCCGGGCTCGGGCCGGCTGAACCCGGGCACCACCCCGCCGCCGGACGTCACCGGCCTCTACACCGTCGACGCCGTGCTGAGCGGCCAGTGGACCGTGCTCGGCGAGGCCGCCGCCCACCTGTGGCTGCCCGCGCTGGTGCTGGCGATCTTCACCATCGGGTCGCTGACCCGTTTCACCCGGGCCTCGGTGCTGGAGGTGGTGGGCAACGACTACGTGCGGGCCGGCCGGGCCAAGGGCCTGTCGCCGTCGTACGTCACGTTCGGCTACATCCTCCGCCCCGCGCTGGTCAGCGTGATCACCGTGGCCGGGCTGGCGTTCGGCAACCTGCTGGGCGGCGCGGTGCTGGTGGAGACGGTGTTCTCCTGGCCGGGACTGGGCGCCTACGCCTACCGGGGCGCGCTGACCCTCGACCTCCCGGCGATCATGGGCGTGAGCCTGGTGGTGGCCGTGGTCTACGTGGTCGTCAACTTCGTGGTCGACCTGCTCTACGCGGTCGTCGACCCCAGAATCAGGCTGGGGTGAGCCCCTCGTGAAGCCCGCAGGCATGAAGCCCGGAGACGCGGGCACCGGTGGCGTGGAGCCCGGTGGCGTGGGCCTCGGAGGTATGGACCTCGGAGGTGTGGGCGCGGGGACGGTGAGCCTCAGGGCCTCCGCGCGTGCCGCCCGCCGCCTGGACCGCGAGGACGCCTCGGCGATGCGCTCGCCCTGGCGCAGGCCGCTCGGCGTGATCGGCCTGGTCATCCTGGCGCTGTTCCTGTTCCTGGCGATCGCGGCCCCGCTGGTCGCGCCGTACGACCCGATCGCGCAGGACTCGATGAAGCTGCTCCCGCCCTCGGCCGAGCACTGGTTCGGCACCGACCAGATCGGCCGCGACGTGTTCAGCCGGGTGATCCACGGGGCCCGGCTCTCGCTGCCGGTCGCCCTGCTGCTGGTCGCCGTCGCCTGCGCGGTGGGCACCCTGCTCGGCGCGATCGCCGGTTACTTCGGCGGCTGGGCCGAAGGGCTGATCATGCGCAGCGCCGACCTGGTCTTCGCCTTCCCCGGGATCATCCTGGCGATGGCCGTGGTGGCGGCGCTCGGGCCCGACCTGGTCAACGCGGTGCTGGCGGTCGTGATCGTGAGCTGGCCCGCCTACTCGCGGGTCGTGCGCGGCATGATCCTCAGCATGAGGGAGGAGAACTACGTGCACGCCAGCCGGTTGCTGGGCGCCTCCAGCCTGCGCACCCTCTGGGTCGACGTACGGCCCGGCGTGGTCGGTCCGATCGTGGTCCTGGCCGCGCTCGACGTGGGCAACGCCGTGCTGACCCTGTCGGGGCTGTCGTTCCTCGGCCTGGGCGCCCGCCCGCCGGTCGCGGAGTGGGGGTCCATGGTCGCCAGCGGCGCGCAGTACTTCGACAAGTGGTGGCTCGGCGTCTTCCCCGGCCTGGCGATCCTGCTGGTCGTGCTGGCCGCGAACTTCCTCGGCGACACCGTCCGCGACGTGCTCGACCCGCGCTCGGCACGCAGGGGACGGGCATGAGCGCCCCCGCGGAGCCGGCCGGCGCGCCCGCGCCCGTCCTGGACGTCCGCGACCTCACCGTCACGCTGCCGCGCCGCGGCGGTGCCCGGCTGTCGGCCGTCAGCGGCATGAACCTCGTCCTGCGCCCCGGCGAGATCGTCGGGCTGGCCGGGGAGAGCGGCAGCGGCAAGACGATGACCGCGCTCGCCGCGCTCGGCCTGCTCCCCGGCGGGGCGCGGACCACCGGGGAGATCCTCTTCGAGGGCCGCGACCTGCTGGCGCTGCCGCAGCGGGCGCTGCGCGACGTGCGCGGGCGCGACATCGCCATGGTGTTCCAGGACCCGATGACGTCCCTGCACCCGATGCTCACCGTCGAACGGCAGATCACCGACCACCTGCGTCACCACCGCAGGGTGAGCAGGGCCGACGCCCGCGCGCGGGCGCTGGAGCTGCTGGAGACCGTGCGCATCCCCGGCCCCGAGCAGGCGCTGCGCTCCTACCCGCACCGGTTCTCCGGCGGCATGCGCCAGCGCATCGCGATCGCGGTGGCGCTGGCCTGCGACCCGAAGGTGATCATCGCCGACGAGCCGACCACCGCGCTCGACGTGACCGTGCAGGCCGGCATCCTGCGGCTGCTCGACCGGCTGCGCCGGGAGCGGGACATGTCGGTGCTGCTGATCACCCACGACCTGGGGGTGATGTCCTCGCTGGCCGACCGGATCTCGGTCATGTACGCCGGCCGGGTCGTGGAGAACGGACCGCGCCGGGCGGTGCTGACCGAGCCCCGCCACCCCTACACGCGCGGCCTGCTGGACGCGCTGCCGCACCCGGAGGAGGAGACCTCCGAACTCCGCCCCATCCCTGGCCAGCCGCCCTCCGCCGGTACGACGCCCACCGGCTGCCCCTTCCACCCCCGGTGCGCGTGGGCGCGCGAGTCGTGCGTCGAACGGCTGCCCGGCCTCGTCGAGCTGGCGCCCGCGCACTCGGCCGCCTGCCCGGTCGACCCGTTCGGCCCGTCGCTCTCCGGTCCGCCGCTCCCCCGGGAGGTCCCCTCATGACCCTGCTCGACATGAGGGACCTGGTCGTCACCTACCAGACGCCGGGCAGGCCGCCGGTGACCGCGGTCGCGGGAGCCGGGCTCTCCGTCGAACGAGGGCAGATCGTCGGCCTGGTCGGCGAGTCGGGCTGCGGCAAGTCCACCCTGGGCAAGGCCGCGGTGGGCCTGCTGGCCCCGTCCTCGGGCACGGTCGTCTTCGACGGGACACCGGTGGCGCCGCTCACCCGGCGGGCCAGGCCGGTCGCCCAGCGCCGGCTGCAGATGATCTTCCAGGACCCGTTCTCGTCGCTGAACCCCCGCCGGAGCGTCGGCGAGCAGATCAACGACGGGCTGCGGCTCGCCGGTCACCGGCGCGACGCCGGCCGGGTACGGGAACTGCTGGAGCGCGTCGCGCTGCCGGTCGACGCGGCCGGCCGCTACCCGCACGAGTTCAGCGGCGGCCAGCGCCAGCGGATCGCGATCGCGCGGGCGCTGGCCGCCGAGCCGAGCTGCATCGTCGCGGACGAGCCCATCTCGGCGCTGGACGCCTCGGCGCAGGCGTCGGTGGCCACCCTCCTGGTTGGCCTGGCCAGGGAGCTCGACATGGGCCTGCTGTTCATCTCCCACGACCTGGCGATCGTGCGGCAGATCGCCGACGTGACCACCGTCATGTACCTGGGCACCATCGCCGAGCACGGCCCCACCCACGAGCTGTGGGCCCGTCCCCGGCACCCGTACACCCGGGCGCTCATCGACGCGGTGCCCAGGCCCGACGGTTCCGGGACGCTCCCGGCGCCGCTCCCCGGTGACGTGCCCGACCCGGCCGCGCCCCCCACGGGGTGCCGGTTCCACCCGCGCTGCCCGCTCGCCCTGCCCGAGTGCGCCGTCCGGGTGCCGGAACGGCTGGAGGTCGCCCCCGGGCACAGCGTCGCCTGCCCGGTGGTGAAGGAGCCGCTCACCGTCCCGCTCACCCCCCGTCCCTGACCCGTCCCCGACCCGCCCTCCGCGCCCGCGGACGGACCGTCCCCGTCCCGGCCGCGCGGCCCGTTCCCCGCCTCCTCCCCCGTCTCGCGGCCCCTCTCCCGCCCATCCCGGCCACGCGGCCCGTCTCAGCCCCGGCCACGCCCCCGTCCCCGTCGCGGTCACGCCCTCGTCCCCGCCCTGCCCGTCCGTCCCCCTGCCCCGGAAGGAGCCCCCACCGTGTGGCTCGCGAACTGCAACATCGTCGACGTGGAGTCCGGCACGGTCCTGCGCGGCCGGAGCGTCCGGACCGACGACGGGCTCATCGCCGAGATCACCTCCGGCGGCCCTCCCCCGGGTGGCGACGTCCACGACCTCGGGGGCCGCTACCTGCTGCCCGGCCTCATCTCCTGCCACACGCACCTGTCGGTCGTCTACCCGTTCTCGGCGACGGACGAGGCCGAGAACCCCGCGCTCACCGCGTACCGCTCGGCGGTCCGTGCCCAGGACGCGCTGCGCGCGGGGGTCACCACGCTGCGGTGCGTGCACGAGCAGAACCGCGCGGACCTGCTGCTGCGCGAGGCCGCGGCGCACGGCTGGATCGACGCCCCGCGGATCTTCGGCGCGGGCCGGGCGATCTCCCGTCCCGAGGGGCACGGCAAGGGCGGCGCCTGCGCGTACGCCACCGGCGCCGGGGAGTTCGGCGCGGCGGCCAGGCAGGAGCTGCGGGCGGGCGCCGACCACCTGAAGATCTTCATCACCGGCGGGCTGGCGCACGAGGGCGAGGACTTCGCCGAGCCGGAGATGACCGACGAGGAGATCCGGGCGACGGTGGAGGCGGCCCACGAGCACGACACCTACGTCGCCGCGCACGCCGGGGCCTGGCAGGCCATCAGGCAGGCCCTCGCCCAGGGCGTGCGGTCCTTCGAGCACGCCTACGACCTGGACCAGGAGACCGCGCGGCGGATGCGCGAGGCCGGGGCGTTCCTGACCCCGACGCTCTGCGTGACGCGCTCGGAGGGCTGGATGCGGGCCAAGGGGTTCGAGGAGTTCTCCATCCGCAACGCGCTGGACGCCGCCGACCGGCACCTGGACAGCATCCGTACGGCCGTGCGCGAGGGCGTGCCGATCGTGGCCGGCACCGACTACCCGCCGGGCGACGACGTGGACGGGGTCAGCGCGCACGTGCACGAGATGCTCCTGCTGGCGACCGCCGGGCTGAGCAACCTCGACGTGATCCGGTCCGCGTCGCTGACCGCGGCCGAGCTGGTGGGGGCCTCGTCGCGGCTGGGCCGGATCGCCCCCGGCTACGCCGCGGACCTCATCGCGCTGCGCGACGATCCCCTTCGTGATCTGAATGCGTACCGGGACGTGTCGTTGGTCGGCATCGGGGGCCGTATCATCCGAGATGATGATCTAGGGGACACCCGGACGGCCGGATAGCGCCGGCCCTGAGGAACGGTGAGGACATGGCCGCCACGCTCCGCGACGTCGCGGCAGCCGCCGGGGTTTCGGTGAGCACGGCGAGCCGCGCGCTCTCGGGGTCCTCGGAGATCTCCGAGTCGACGCGCCTGCGGGTCTCCCGGACCGCCCGCTCCCTGGGCTACCGGCGCAACCTGGCCGCCGCGAGCCTGCGGACCCGCCGCTCCGGGCTGGTCGGGCTGGTGCTCAACAACCTGGTCAACAACACCTTCCACACGGTCGTGGAGGCCGTGCAGCGGCGCCTGGTCGCCTCGGGCTACCAGGCGCTGCTCTGCATCACCAACGCCGACCCCGCGGTCGAGGCGGACTACCTGCGGCTGCTGCGCGACCACCAGGTCGACAGCGTCCTGATCGTGGGCACCGGCCGGAACGTCAGGGAGGTCAACGAGCTGCGCGCGTCGGGGATCACCGTCATCGACCTGATCCGGGAGATCGAGGGCTCACAGGGACCGGCCGTGCTCGCCGCCGACCGCGAGGGCGCCGTGTCCGCCACCCGCCACCTGCTCGACCTGGGACACCGCAGGATCGCGTTCGTGGGCGGGCCACCCGAGACCACCTCGGGCCGTGACCGGTACGCCGGGTTCGTCCAGGCGCTCGGTGACGCCGGCCTGACCCCGGACGCGGACCTGGTCCGGCGGGGCCCGTTCGAGGTGGCCTACGGGGCGCGGGCCATGGGCGAGCTGCTGGGGGCGGAGCGGGCGCCGACCGCGCTGATGCTCGCCAACCACGAGGCGACCTACGGGGCCCTGCCGGTGCTGGCCAGGTCCGGTATCGACGTCCCGTCCGCCCTGTCGGTCGTCGCGTTCGAGGACATGCCGCTGCTGGAGTGGTGGAGTCCGCCGATCACGGTCGTCGACACCGGAGCCCACGAGCTCGGCAGGCTCGCCGTCGAGCTCCTGCTGCGCTCGATCGACGGCCAGGAGCTGAAACCGCGCCGCTACACCGTCGGCGCCGACCTCGTCGTCCGCTCCTCCACCGCGCCGCCCCCGTCGTCCCCGCCACCCCTGTCGTCGCGGCCCGTCGATCCGCCTCCCGGAGAGCCCTCGGCCACGGAGGCGAGCTGAACCGCGCGGCCCGTACCGACTGACAGGGGCACGGACCGCGTGACAGGGACACGGACCGGACCGGCCGGGCGGACGTCCGCCCGTGCCGGGGGTCTAGGGGTTCCTCGGCGCTCCCCTCAGAGGCCCTGGGCCAGGCGGTAGTACGCCTGGTTCCAGCGGATCTCCTTGGCGAACTGGCGGGGGGTGGTGTCGGCGTCGATGACCAGCAGCTCGACCCCGAGCATGTCGGACAGGTCGGTGAGCTCCTCGACGGTCAGCGCGGCCGACAGCACGGTGTGGTGCGGCCCCCCGGCGGTCAGCCACGCCTCCGCCGAGGTGCTCAGCGAGGGACGGGGCTTCCACACCGCGCGGGCGACGGGCAGGCTGGGCAGCGGCTGGGCCGGGGCGACCACGTCGATCTCGTTGGCCACGAGCCGGAACCGGTCCCCCATGTCGGCCAGGCCGAGCACCACGGCGGGGCCGGGCTCGGCGTCGAACACCAGCCGGACCGGGTCCTCGCGCCCGCCGATGCCCAGCGGGTGGATCTCGCAGGAGGGCACCCCGGAGGCGATCGTCGGGCAGACCTCCAGCATGTGCGCGCCCAGGATGACCTCCTCGCCGGGCGTCAGGTGGTAGGTGTAGTCCTCCATGAAGGAGGTGCCGCCCTCCAGACCGGCCGACATCACCTTGAGCGTGCGGACCAGCACCGAGGTCTTCCAGTCGCCCTCGCCGCCGAAGCCGTAGCCGTCGCCCATCAGGCGCTGCACGGCCAGGCCGGGAAGCTGCCGCAGCCCGCCCAGGTCCTCGAAGTTGGTGGTGAACGCGCCGAAGCCGCCCTCGGTGAGGAAGTGGCGCAGCCCCAGCTCGATGCGGGCGGCGTAGCGCAGCGCGTCGTGCCGCTCGCCCCCGGCGCGCAGCTCGGGAGCGACCTTGTAGGTGTCCTCGTACTCGGTGGTCAGCGTGTCCACGTCGGCGTCGGAGGAGGCGTCGACGACGGCGACCAGGTCGTTGACGCCGTAGGTGTTGACCGAGACGCCGAAGCGCCGCTGCGCCTCCACCTTGTCGCCCTCGGTGACGGCCACGTCGCGCATGTTGTCGCCGAAGCGGGCCAGCCGCAGCGTGCCCACCTCGGCGCGCCCGGCCGCGGCCCGCGCCCAGGCAGAGACGCGGGCGGCCACGGCCGGGTCGCTCACGTGCCCGGCGACGGTCTTGCGCGCCACGCCCAGCCGGGACTGGATGTAGCCGAACTCGCGGTCACCGTGGGCGGCCTGGTTGAGGTTCATGAAGTCCATGTCGATGGAGCTCCACGGCAGTTCCACGTTGGCCTGGGTGTGCAGGTGCAGCAGCGGGGTGCGCAGCGCGTCCAGGCCGGCGATCCACATCTTCGCCGGGGAGAAGGTGTGCATCCAGGCGATGATCCCGATGCAGTCGTCGGCCGCGTTGGCCTCCAGGCAGACCCGGCGGATCGCCGCGGCGTCGGTGAGCACCGGCTTCCACACCAGGCGGAACGCCAGCCGCTCGCCGAGCTCCTCGGCGATGCGCCGCGACTGCTCGGCGACCTGGGCCAGCGTCTCCTCTCCGTACAGCCCCTGGCTTCCGGTGAGGAACCAGATCTCACGCTCGTGGACGGTCAACGCGGACTCCTTTGCCCGTAGACGTTCTGGTAGCGGTCGTACAGACGGTCGATGTCGGGTCGCGCGATCGGCAGCGGCTCGCCGAGCTGGCGGGCCACGTGCACGGTGCGCGCGACGTCCTCGCACATCACCGCGGCCTTGACCGCGGCGCGGGCGTCGGCGCCGACGGTGAAGACGCCGTGGTTCTGCATCAGGACCGCCGGGGAGCGGTGGCCCTCCAGGGTGGCGACGATGCCCTTGCCGATGTCGTCCCCGCCGATCAGCGCGAACGGACCGACCGGGATCTCGCCGCCGAACTCGTCGGCCATCGCCGTCAGCACGCACGGGATGGCCTCGCCGCGCGCGGCCCAGGCCGAGGCGTAGGTGGAGTGGGTGTGCACCACCCCGCCCACCTGCGGCATCGCCCGGTAGACATAGGCGTGCGCGGCGGTGTCGCTGGAGGGCGACAGCTCGCCCTCGACCAGCTCGCCGTCCAGGTCGCACACCACGATCGACTCCGGTGTCAGGTCGTCGTAGGACACCCCGGACGGCTTGATGACGAACAGGTCCTCACCCGGGACCCGGCCGGAGACGTTGCCGGCGGTCCAGGCGACCAGGCCGTAGCGGACCAGTTCCTCGTGGAGGCGGCACACCGTCTCCTGAAGCCTCCGTACCGTGACGCCGCTCACGCGTCCTCCTCCTTCTCGTCCACGGGTCGGCTCGCCTCGTAGCGCAGGGCCCGCAGGCCGTGCAGCATCGCTCCGTCGGCGAAGTGGTCGTGCAGCCGGCGGTACTCGGCGTACAGCCGGTCGTAGGCGTCGGCGCGGCCGGGGTCCGGCCGGTAGACGGTCTCGCCGCGCCTGCCCATCGCGGCCGACGCCGCGGTGATGTCGGGGTAGGCCCCGGCCGCGACGGCGGCGTGGATCGCCGATCCCAGGGCGCATCCCTGCTCGGAGCCGATCACCGAGATCGGGCGGCGCAGCACGTCCGCGTAGACCTGCATCAGGAAGCGGTTCTTGATCAGCCCGCCGGCCGCGACGAAGTCGGTGACGGCCACCCCGGACGCCTCGAAGGTCTCCACGATCGTACGGGCGCCGAACGCGGTGGCCTCGATCAGCGCGCGGTAGGTGTCCTCGGGCCGGGTCGCGAGCGTCTGGCCGACGACCACGGCGGAGAGGTTGTGGTCGACCAGCACCGAGCGGTTGCCGTTGTGCCAGTCGAGTGCCACCAGGCCGTGCCGGCCGACCGGCTGGGCCGCGGCGAGCTCGGTGAGGTACCCGTGCACGCTCAGCCCGCGCCGCTCGGCCTCGCGCTCGTAGGAGCCGGGCACCGAGGTCTCGACGAACCAGCCGAAGATGTCGCCGACGCCCGACTGGCCGGCCTCGTACCCCCACAGTCCCGGCACGATGCCGTCGCGCACCACCCCGCACATGCCGGGCACCTCGGCCAGGGTGTCCGACGGCATGACGTGGCAGGTGGAGGTGCCCATGATGGCGACCATCTGGCCGGGACGGACCGCGTCGGCGGCCGCGGAGGTGACGTGGGCGTCCACGTTGCCGACCGAGATCGGGGTGCCCTCCGGCAGCTTGGTCCACTCGGCCGCGCGGGCGGTCAGCCGGCCCGCGAGGCCGCCGAGCGGCGACGGCTCGCCGCCGAGCTTGGCGGTGAAGCCGGTGAAGCCGGGGTCGAGCTCGGCGAGGAACTCCTGCGACGGGTAGCGCCCGTCCTGGCGGACGGCCTTGTACCCGGCGGTGCAGACGTTGCGGGTCTCCACGCCGGTGAGCTCCCAGACGATCCAGTCGGCGGCCTCGATCCAGCGCTCGGCGCGGTCGTAGATCTCCGGGTCCTCCTGAAGGACCTGCAGGCCCTTGGCGAACGACCACTCCGAGGAGATCTTCCCGCCGTAGCGCGGCAGCCAGCTCTCCCCGCGGCGGGCGGCGACCGCGTTGATCCGGTCGGCGTGCGGCTGCGCCGAGTGGTGCTTCCACAGCTTGGGCCAGGCGTGCGGCCGGCCGGTGAACTCCTCCAGCTCGCACAGCGGGGTGCCGTCGGCGGTGGCCGGCAGCACGGTGCAGGCGGTGAAGTCGGTGCCCAGGCCGACGATCTGGGACGGGGAGACGCCGGCCGCGGCCACCGCCTCGGGCACCGCGGTGCGCAGCACGTCCCGCCAGTCGTCGGGCGACTGCAGCGCCCAGTCCGGGCCCAGGGGCGCGCCGCCCCCCGGCAGCCGGTCCTCGATCACCCGGTGGGCGTACTCGTGCACGGCGGAGCCGACCTCGGCGCCGTCGCTCACCCGCACCACCACGGCGCGGCCGGACAGCGTGCCGAAGTCGACCCCGACCGTGTAACGATCACTGTTAGCGTTCACATGCTCTCCCGGGACATCAGGACCTCCGTGGACGGGGCCCCGGTGCGGTCCGCCGCACCGGGGCCGTGGTTCAGGTGCGGCGGATCACGCCGAGGCGCTGCAGCAGGATGAAGGCGAACAGCAGCAGGCCGATGACGATCCTGGTCCACCAGGGACTGAGGGTCCCCTCGAAGCTGATGATCGTCTGGATCAGCCCGAGGATGAGCACCCCCAGCACGGTGCCGACCAGGTATCCCGACCCCCCGGTCAGCAGGGTGCCGCCGATCACCACCGCGGCGATCGCGTCCAGCTCCATGCCGACCGCGTGCAGCGGGTTTCCGGACAGCATGTAGAAGGAGATCAGCACCCCGCCCAGCGCCGAGCAGAAGCCGCTGATCGTGTAGACGGCGATCTTCGTTCTGGCCACCGGCAGTCCCATGAGCAGCGCCGACTGCTCACTGCCGCCGGTCGCGTACACGTTACGCCCCAGCCTGGTGTACTGCAGCACGTAGGCCCCGATGACGATCACCACGAACGCCACGATCACGCTGGGCGAGATGAACGCCCCGCCGGGCATGTCGATCCTGGTCTGGGCCAGGGCGGTGTAGGTGGGGTCGGTGATGGAGATCGACTCGGTGCCGATGACGTAGCACAGCCCGCGGGCCAGGAACATGCCGGCCAGCGTCACGATGAACGGCTGGATGTCGAAGTACTGGATCACACATCCCATGGCCAGGCCGATCACCGCGCCGATCAGCAGCACCAGCGGGATGACCAGCAGCGGGGACCAGCCCTTGTTCGTCACCAGGCTCGCCGAGACCATCGTGGCGAGCGCGGCCACCGCCCCCACCGACAGGTCGATGCCTCCGGTGAGGATGACGAACGTCATGCCGACCGCCAGGACCAGCAGGAACCCGTTGTCGACGAAGACGTTGAGCACCACCTGGCCGGAGGCGAAGCCCTCGTAGCGCAGGCCGCCGGCCGTGAACATCGCCAGGAAGAGGCCGGCGGTCACCAGCACCGGCACGTACGCCCTCGGGAACGGGCGGTTCAGGGAGAGAACGCTGGGGGTGGTCATGCCGGGATCCTCACCTTCGCATCGGTGCCGGAGGAGGGCGCGGCGGGACGGCCGCGTTCCCTGCGGCGGAACACCTTCGCCCGGAAGGTGGGTGACTGCAGCAGGCACACCAGGACGATGACGAGCGCCTTGAACAGCAGCGTCGTCTCCGGCGGCACGCCGATGGAGTAGATCGTGGTGGTCAGCGTCTGGATGATCAGCGCGCCGAGCACGGTGCCGCCGAGCGAGAAGCGCCCGCCGACCAGCGAGGTGCCGCCGATCACGACGGCGAGGATCGCGTCGAGCTCGATCCACAGGCCGGCGGCATTGCCGTCAGCGCTGGAGATGTTGGAGCTGATCATCAGTCCGGCGATGCCGGCGCACAGCCCGCAGAAGGTGTAGACCAGGATGATCAGGCCCCGGGAGCGGATGCCCGCCAGGCGGCTGGCCTCGGCGTTGCCGCCGACGGACTCGATCAGCAGTCCGAGCGCCAGGCGCCGGGTGAGGAACGCGGTCACCGCGAGCACGACCAGCACGATCAGGATGCCGAACGGCACGGTCAGCCAGTACCCGCCGCCGATGAGCTTGTACGGGGTGCTGTTGATCGTGATGATCTGGCCGTCGGTGATGAGCTGGGCGACCCCGCGGCCGGCGACCATCAGGATCAGCGTCGCGATGATCGGCTGGATGCCGATGCCGGCGACCAGGAAGCCGTTCCACACCCCCAGGACCAGGGAGAGGACCAGCGCCAGGCCGATCGCGGCCAGCACGCCGCCCACGGCGTTCTGGTCCTCCAGCCCGCTGATCTGCAGGCAGGCCAGGGCTCCGGAGATGGCCACCACCGAGCCGACCGACAGGTCGATGCCGCCGGTGGCGATGACCAGCGTCATGCCGATCGCGACCAGGATCAGGGGGGCGCCGAAGCGGATGATGTCGATGAGGCTGCCGTAGAGGTGACCGCCCTTCATCTCCACCGACAGGAAACCGTCGGTGAAGACGACGTTGACGGCCAGCAGCAGCACGAGGATGAGGGCCGGCCAGAAAAGGCGGTGCCGGATCACCTGGTTCATGTGCGGGCTCCGCTCGCGATGGTCTGCATCAGTACGTCCGTGGTCAGGGCGTCGTCGTTGGGAAGCTGGGCCACCAGGTGCCGGTCGCGCAGCACGCCGACCCGGTGGCTCAGGCGCAGCACCTCCTCCAGCTCGGCGGAGATGAACAGCACGGCCATGCCTCCGTCGGACAGGGAGGCGACCAACCGCTGGATCTCCGCCTTGGCCCCGACGTCGATGCCGCGGGTCGGCTCGTCCAGGATGAGCAGGCGCGGCTCGACGATGAGCCAGCGGGCCAGCAGCACCTTCTGCTGGTTGCCGCCGCTGAGGTTGCGGACGAGCTGCTCGGGGTTGGGCGGGGTGATCTTCAGGGCGGAGATGTACTTCTCCACCAGCTCGTCCTGGCGCCGCCGCGGCACCGGCCTGGCCCAGCCGCGCGCCGCCTGCAGGGCGAGGATGATGTTCTCCCGCACGGTCAGGTCGGCGATCAGGCCCTCGGTGCGCCGGTTCTCCGGGCAGAAGGCGATCTTGTGGGCCGTGGCCGCGCGCGGGGTGCGCAGCGAGGTCGGTGTCCCGTCGACGACGACCTCGCCGGTGCCGGCGTGGTCGGCCCCGAAGAGCAGGCGGGCGATCTCGGTGCGGCCCGAGCCGAGCAGCCCGGCCAGCCCCAGCACCTCGCCCTCGTGGATGGTCAGGGTGAACGGTTCCACGGCCCCGGCCCGGCCGAGCTCGCGCGTCTCGACGACGGCCTTGGCGTCCGGGGACAGGTCCTTGGGCTTGTCGTCGAGGCGTTCCAGGTCGGCGAGCGCCTGGCCGATCATCTTGCCGACCAGCTCGACCTGGCCGAGCTCGCTGGTGAGGTACTCGCCGACCAGCCGGCCGTTGCGCAGGATCGTCATCCGGTCGGCGATCTCGTAGATCTGGTCCAGGAAGTGCGAGACGAACAGGATGGCGATCCCCTCGTCCTTGAGCCGCCGCATCACCCGGAACAGCTGCGCGACCTCGCCGGCGTCCAGGCTGGAGGTGGGCTCGTCGAGGATGAGCACGCTCGCGGAGATGTCGACCGCCCGCGCGATCGCCACCATCTGCTGCACCGCCGGCGAGTACGACGACAGCGGCGCGTTCACGTCCAGGTCGAGCTCCAGGCGGGTGAGCAGCGCGGCGGCGCGGGTGCGCATCTCGCCCCAGCGGATGCGGCCCAGGCGGCGCGGCTCGCGCCCGATGAAGATGTTCTCCGCCACCGACAGGTTCGGGCAGAGGTTGATCTCCTGGTAGACCGTGCTGATCCCGGCCCGCTGCGCCTCCAGCGGGCCGGTGAAGGAGACGGGCCTGCCGGCCAGCTCGATCTCGCCGGCGTCGATGTGGTGCACGCCGGTGAGCACCTTGATCAGGGTGGACTTGCCCGCGCCGTTCTCGCCCATCAGGGCGTGCACCTCGCCCGGCAGGAGCCGGAAGTCCACGCCGTCCAGCGCCTTGACGCCGGGGAACTCCTTGCTGATGCCGGTCATACGCAGGATCGGATCGGGTGCGGTCATACGACGTCCCTTGTGCTCGCGGGGACGGGCCGTCCGCCGGGGGCGGCTCGTCGGGTCGGTGGTGAGGGGTGCGGGGGGCTCGGGCGTCCCGGCCCCCGGCGAGGATCTCCGGAGCCCGGTCCCGGACCGGAACGAGGGCCCGGACCGGAACGGAGGCCGGAGCCGAGGTCGGTACCGGCTCCGATGCCGGTCCCGAGGCGGGCTCCGGTGCCGGTGCCGATGCCGGTGCCGGTGCCGGTGCCGGCGTCGGTGCCGAGGCCGAGGCCGGTGCCCGCCTCCGGTGCGGTTCGCGACACGTCCGCGCTCATCCGCCCGGCGGGGCGGTGCTGGCTCTGGCCACGAACCGCGGCGGGACGACGTGACGTTCGTGGGACCATTCCGCTCCCGCCTCCAGCTGCCTGAGCAGCACTTCGATGCTGTGCCCGCCGACCGCCCCGAAGTCCTGGCGGATCGTGGTGAGCGGGGGCGTGAAGAACTCCGACTCGGGGATGTCGTCGAACCCCACGATGCTGATCTGCTCGGGCACCCGCACGCCCCGCTCGGCGAAGGCCCGCAGTGCCCCCAGGGCCATCTGGTCGTTGGCGACGAACACCGCGGTGACCCCGGGCGTCCGCGCCAGGCGCAGTCCCGCCTGGTAGCCCGATCTCGGGCTCCAGTCGCCGGGCAGCGCCTCGGGGACGGGACGGCCGGCGGCGGCCAGCGTGTCGCGCCAGCCCTCCAGCCGTCCCTCGACCTCCAGCCAGTCCGGCGGTCCCGCGATATGCCAGACGGTCTCGTGGCCCAGGTCGAGCAGGTGCCGGACGGCCAGGCGGGCGCCCTCCACCTGGTCGACGCTGACCACCGAGACGTCGCCGTCGTGGCCGCCCTCGACGGCGACCACGGGGATGTCGGTGGGCGCGTCGGCCAGCGCCGGGGCGGCCGAGCGCTGCGGCGCGACCACCACGATGCCGTCGACGCCCTGCTCGGCGAGGTAGCCGAGCGCGTCGCGCACGCCCGCGGTGTCGATGGTCTTGAGGCTGACCATGCTGACGAAGTAGCCGGCCGCCCTGGCCGCCTGCTCGATGCCGTAGACCATGCTGGCCGGGCCGTACAGGGTGGTGTCGAAGCTGACCACGCCCAGGGTGCGGGTGTGCCGGGTGACCAGGGCGCGGGCGACCATGTTGCGGCGGTAGCCCAGCTCGTCGATCGCCTCCAGGACGCGGGCCCG
Organism: Streptosporangium sp. NPDC050148; assembly: GCF_055586505.1. Lineage (NCBI taxonomy): Bacteria > Bacillati > Actinomycetota > Actinomycetes > Streptosporangiales > Streptosporangiaceae > Streptosporangium > Streptosporangium sp. NPDC050148. The sequence goes on from NZ_JBVJIA010000033.1 coordinate 44,501, forward strand.
GGTCTCGGCGCGCACGTTGGGATGATCGTTGAGCACCCGGGAGACCGTCTGGTGGGAGACGCCCGCCTTCGTCGCGACGTCGGCCATCACCGGCGGGCGGCGGTCGCGGTTCGCGGTCACGGTCGGCTCCTTCTGGTGGCTTGGGACAGACTGTGAGCGTTAACAACACCCCGCGTCAAGCGTCTCCCGCGTTACGGTCCGGTTACACCAAGATCTTTGTTAACACCCTCTTGACGTGGTGGCCACTACCGCCTTAACTGACCCATACCCTTTTGTTAGCGCTCACATCTCCCGCGAGAAATACCCATACTGGAGGTATGCGATGAAGTTCGCGAAGCTGGCCACCGCAGCGGTGAGCCTGGCTCTCGCCATGGGGGTGACGGCCTGTGGCTCGAGCGTCAAGACCTCGGAGCAGGCCGCGACGAGCGGGGCCTCGGCCGCGCCCGCCGACACCCTGGTCGGCGTGACGATGCCCACGAAGTCCTCCGAGCGCTGGATCCACGACGGCGACAACGTCAAGAGCGCCCTGGAGAAGCTGGGCTACAAGGTCGACCTGCAGTACGCCGAGAACGACATCCCCACCCAGGTCAACCAGATCGAGAACCAGATCACCCGCGGCGCCAAGCTGCTGATCATCGCCTCGATCGACGGCACCGCCATCACCACCCAGCTCCAGCAGGCCGCCGACAAGAAGATCCCGGTCATCGCCTACGACCGGCTGATCCGCAACTCGCCGAACGTCGACTACTACGCCACCTTCGACAACTACAAGGTGGGCGTGCAGCAGGCCACCTCGCTGCTGGTCGGCCTCAAGCTGAAGAAGGAGGACGGCTCCGAGGGCGACGCCAAGGGCCCGTTCAACATCGAGGTCTTCGCCGGCTCTCCCGACGACAACAACGCCACGTTCTTCTTCAACGGCGCGATGGACACCCTCAAGCCGTACATCGACAAGGGCACCCTGGTCGTCAAGAGCAAGCAGACCGACTTCAAGACCGTCGCGATCCTGCGCTGGGACCCGGCCACCGCGCAGAAGCGCATGGAGGACCTGATCACCAAGTACTACTCCGGTGACACCAAGGTCCAGGGCGTGCTCTCCCCGTACGACGGCCTGTCCATCGGCATCCTGTCGGCGCTCAAGAGCAGCGGCTACGGCACCTCCGGCCAGCCCTACCCGATCGTGACCGGCCAGGACGGCGAGGTCGCCTCGGTCAAGTCGATCATCGCCGGTGAGCAGTACGCGACGATCTACAAGGACACCCGCCAGCTCGCCGCGGTCACCGTCGAGATGGCCGACGCCGTGCTCAAGGGCGGCAAGCCCGAGGTGAACAACACCAAGGACTACGACAACGGCAACAAGGTCGTGCCCTCCAACCTGCTGGAGCCGGTGATCGTGTACAAGGACAACTACAAGAAGGTCCTCATCGACTCCGGTTACTACACCGAGGACCAGCTCAAGTAGTACCGATCGGCACGACGGCGGACGAGACATCCGGCCGGCGGCGACCCCCGTCGCCGCCGGCCGGATGCTCGGAGGGTGGAGGGACCTTGCGAAGGCGGGCGGCATGACCGACGACATACTCCGGATGCGCGGCATCACCAAGACGTTCCCGGGCGTCAAAGCCCTGCAGGACGTCAACCTGGCGGTCCGCAGGGGCGAGATACACGCGATCTGCGGGGAGAACGGCGCCGGCAAGTCGACGCTGATGAAGGTCCTCTCGGGCGTGTACCCGCACGGCTCGTACGAGGGTGAGATCTTCTTCGAGGGCGAGCAGTGCCGCTTCTCCGACATCAGGGACAGCGAGAAGCTCGGCATCGTGATCATCCACCAGGAGCTGGCGCTCAGCCCGTACCTGTCGATCGCGGAGAACATCTTCCTCGGCAACGAGCGGACCAGCCGCGGCCTGATCGACTGGAACCGGACCAACGCCGAGGCCACCGAGCTGCTGGAGCGCGTCGGGCTCCGGGAGAACCCGACGACGCTCGCGATGGACATCGGGGTGGGCAAGCAGCAGCTCGTGGAGATCGCCAAGGCGCTGTCGAAGCGGGTACGGCTGCTCATCCTCGACGAGCCGACCGCCTCGCTCAACGACGAGGACTCCGCGCACCTGCTCGACCTGCTGCGCGGGCTGCGCGACGAGGGCATCACCTCGGTGATCATCTCGCACAAGCTGAACGAGATCCGGGCCATCGCCGACTCCACCACGATCCTGCGGGACGGGCGGACGATCGAGACCCTGGACATGCGCGGCGACGACGTCGGCGAGGACCGCATCATCTCCGGCATGGTCGGCCGCGACCTGGAGCACCGCTTCCCGCCGCACGAGCCGAACATCGGCGAGGAGGTGCTGCGGATCGAGGACTGGACCGTGCGCAGCCCCGCCGACCACGGCCGCGTGGTGGTCGCCGGCGCCTCCCTGACGCTGCGCCGGGGCGAGATCGTCGGCCTGGCCGGCCTGATGGGCGCCGGCCGCACCGAGCTGGCGATGAGCGTGTTCGGCCGCAGCTACGGGGTGGACATCACCGGCCGCGTCTACAAGAACGGCAGGGAGATCAAGGTCCGCACGGTCGGCGAGGCGATCGAGCACGGCATCGCGTACGCCACCGAGGACCGCAAGCGCTACGGGCTGAACCTGATCGAGGACATCAAGCGCAACGTCTCGGCCGCGGCGCTGGGCAAGCTGGCCAGGCGCGGCTGGGTGGACGACAACAGGGAGTACGAGGTCGCCGACGGCTACCGGAAGAGCATGAACATCAAGGCTCCCAGCGTGCTGTCGGTCACCGGGAAGCTGAGCGGCGGCAACCAGCAGAAGGTCGTGCTGTCGAAGTGGATCTTCACCGACGCCGACGTGCTGATCCTCGACGAGCCCACCCGCGGCATCGACGTGGGTGCCAAGTACGAGATCTACTCGATCATCAACCGGCTCGCCGACCAGGGAAAGGCCGTTCTGGTCATCTCCTCGGAGCTTCCCGAGCTGCTGGGCGTCTGCGACCGCATCTACGCCATGTCGGCCGGTCGCATCACGGGTGAGGTCTCCCGCGCGGAGGCCACCCCGGAGCGGCTCATGCAGTTCATGACCAAGGAAAAGGAATAGGGGAAGACAATGAGCAGCGGCAAGGTCCCGACAGAAACCGCGCCACCGACCGGCAGCCTTCCCCTGGTGCCCGCGAAGACGCCGGCGGGCCGTTTCTCGGTCAACCTGCGGCAGAGCGGCATCTACATCGCCTTCGCGCTGATCATCGTGCTGTTCTCCGTCCTGACCGACGGTGAGCTGCTCAGCCCGCAGAACATCTCCAACATCGTGGTGCAGAACTCCTACATCCTGATCCTGGCGATCGGCATGATCCTGATCATCATCGCCGGTCACATCGACCTGTCGGTGGGATCGGTGGTGGGGCTCACCGGCGCGATCGCGGCGGTGCTCATGGTCGACATGGACGTGGCGTGGCCGCTGGCGATCCTCGTCACGCTGATCGCCGGCGCGCTCATCGGGGCCTGGCAGGGCTACTGGATCGCCTACTTCGGCATCCCGGCGTTCATCGTCACCCTGGCCGGAATGCTGATCTTCAGGGCGCTGACCCTGACCGTGCTCGGCAACCAGGGCATCGGCCCCTTCCCCGACGAGGTCAGGACCCTGGCCAACGGCTTCGTGCCCGGCTACCTCGGCAACATCGGCCTGGGCCCGCTCGGCGGCGCCGACCTGCTGACGCTGCTGGTCGGCCTGGCCGCGGTGGGCGGGCTGGCCCTCACCCAGTGGCGGGCCCGCCAGGCCCGGCTGGGCTACCGGCAGAAGGTCGACGCGCTGCCGCTGTTCCTGCTGAAGATCGGTGCCGCCGCCGCGGTGGTGATGGTGGTCATCGTGCAGCTGGCCAGGTTCAAGAACCTGCCCTGGGTGCTGGTGCTGCTGGCGATCCTGGTGCTGGGCTACACGCTGATGACCGACCGCGCCGTCTTCGGCCGCCACATCTACGCCATCGGCGGCAACCTGAACGCGGCGAGCCTGTCCGGCATCAAGGTCAAGTCGGTCACCTTCTGGATCTTCGTCAACATGGGGGTGCTCGCCGCGCTCGCCGGGATCATCTTCGCCGGGCGGCTGAACCAGGCCGGCCCGACCGCGGGCGGCAACTTCGAGCTGGACGCCATCGCGGCCGCGTTCATCGGCGGCGCCGCCGTCCAGGGCGGGGTGGGCAGGGTGGTCGGCGCCCTCACCGGCGGCCTGATCATGGCCGTGATCAACAACGGCATGTCGCTGATCGGCGCGCCCAGCGAGCGGGTCCTGCTCTTCAAGGGCCTGGTCCTGCTGGCCGCCGTGGCGCTGGACGTCTGGACCAAGCGCCGGGCCGGCGCGGGCGGCTGACCCCGGGCCCGGGTCGGAGCCAGGGACGGACGCGGGACCGCGGCGGGTGCCGCCGTGGTCCCCGGGCCTGGTGTGGAGCCTCTTACGCCGGGTAAGGCGAATGATCTCGGCCGGTATGAGGGGACACGGATGGCGATCGACTCGTTGGGCATGTGGATCGCGGTCATCGGCCTGGTGGTGGTGCTGCTCGCGATCGACTTCGTGGTGGCCGCGCGACGCCCGCACGCGGTGGGCCTGCGCGAGGCCACCGCGTGGACGGTCTTCTACATCGGCGTGGCCATCGCCTTCGGCCTGGTCCTGTGGTGGCTGGCCGGGGCCACGCTCGCCACCGAGTACTTCGCCGGCTGGATGGTCGAGAAGAGCCTGTCCGTCGACAACCTCTTCGTCTTCGTGATCATCATGGCGCGGTTCTCCGTGCCGCCGGAACACCAGCAGAAGGTGCTGCTGTTCGGCATCGCCACCGCCCTGGTGCTGCGCGCCATCCTCATCGCGGTCGGTGCCGCCGCCATCACCCTCTTCTCCCCCACGTTCCTGATCTTCGGCCTGCTGCTGATCTGGACGGCGATCCAGCTGGTCCGGCACCGCAACCAGGACCCGGACGTCGAGAACAACCCCCTGATCAACGGCGCGGGCAAGATGCTCCCGGTCACCGAGGAGCTGCACGGCGGCAAGCTCGTCACCCACGAGAACGGCAAGCGGATGGTCACGCCGCTGTTCGTGGTCTTCATCGCCATCGGCAGCACCGACCTGCTGTTCGCGCTCGACTCCATCCCCGCGGTCTTCGGCGTCACCAGCCACCCGCTCATCGTCTTCTCCGCGAACGCCTTCGCGCTGCTGGGGCTGCGCGCCCTGTACTTCCTGATCGAGGGCCTGCTGGAACGGCTGGTCTACCTGTCGATCGGCCTGGCGGTCATCCTCGGCTTCATCGGCCTCAAGCTCATCCTGTCGTTCCTGCACGAGGACGTCTCGAAGTCCTTCCCCGAGGTCTCCACCCCGCTCTCACTGGGTGTGATCTTCCTGGTGCTGCTGATCACCGTCATCGCCAGCATGCGCCGGGTGCGCGCCCACCCCGAGGAGCGCGCGCACGCGGGGACCCTGCACCGGCTGCGCCGCAAGGACGGGGACCGGCGCGACGCCCCGGACGGGGACGACGGCCGCGACGGGACGGGAGACCGGACGGAGCACCAGGAGGACCGGGAGGACCGGGAGGACCGGCCGGGCCAGCGGGGACCCGCCGCCGACTGAGGAGCCGGGGCGCGGCCCCGTACCGGCCCTTACCGGCTCGTACCTCCCTGTCAGGCCAGGCAGCGCAGGGCGTCCCTGAGCCGGGCGTCCATCGGGTGGTCCTGTGGCAGCCGTCCGACCGTCGCCTCCACGAACACCGGCAGGGAGAGCTCGTGGCTCGTCCCGTACGCGTGCACCCGGACCGCGCCCCCGGCGCCCCCGGCGCCCCTGGTGCCGGCGAGTTCGGCGCGGGCCTCGGCGTCCTGCTCGGCCAGCACGAAGACGCCCAGCCTGGCCCGCCAGCGGGTCCGCGCCGCGGCCTCGTCCGGTGCGACGGGCGCGCCCACGTCGTCGGCGTGGGTGGCGTACTCCGAGGCGTAGTGGAAGGTCTGCGACCCCACCGGGTACGGCCCGGCGAAGGTCGGCAGCGAGGCGTCGCGGCCGAGCGCGCGCATCCGCTCGCGGGTGTCGCCGTTCTCGCGCCGCCACTCCCGGAGCACCTCCGCCACCGGCAGGTGCCTGCGCCGCTCCACGCACCACGCGTTGAAACCGTCGAAGCCCTCGCCCGCGCCCTCGCGCCGGAGCATCGCGGTGAACCCGTCGATGTCGTCGTCCAGGCAGGCGTGGTTGTACAGCTCCTCCCCCGCCAGGTGCCCCAGCACGTCGCGGACCGACCAGCCCTCCGCCCGCGAGGGACGCCTCCAGCCCTCCTCGTCGAGCCCGGAGAAGTAACGGTCGAGACGGGCCGCCTCGGCGTCGAAGAGGTCGAACGGGTCGAGATCTCCCAGGGAGTCCTTCGGTTCTGTCGTCATGCCCCGGCAGTACCCGGGGAACGGCGTCCCTCCCCCGCCTGACGATCCGGCATGCCCTCGCCGGGACCTCGCTCCCCGGCCTCGGAGCCCGATCCCCGCCCCGGGGTCCTTCTCCCGCTCCGAACCGTCGCGTCAATCCCCTCACCGATGGATTATGGGGCGGGGACGAGCCTGGCAGACTGTCGGCATGAGCAACAGCGAGGAACCGGGGGCCGCCGCGGCGCCCCGGACGCGCCGCCGGGGGCGCCCGCCCGCGGACCGGTCGGCGCCGTCCACGCGCGACCGCGTCCTCGCCGAGGCGACCGTCCTGTTCGCCCGGCACGGCGCCGACGGCGTCTCCATGCGCGACATCGCCGCCCGGGTCGGGATCGACGTCTCCAGCGTGCACCACCACTTCCCGTCGAAGGCGTCGCTGTACGACGCCTGCTTCGCCCGCGTCTTCGAGCTGGAGCAGGCCACGCTCACCCCGCCGGTGCGCGCCTTCCTCGCCGCGGTGCGCTCCGAGCCCGCGGGCGACGTGGTCGGAGCCGCGCACGACCTGGTGGACGCGTTCGTCGACTTCCTCGACGAGCACCCGCAGACCACGTTCCTGTGGCTGCGGCGGTGGCTGGACCCGACCCTGCACCTGTCCCTGGACGAGGCGTACTCGCTGCCGATCTACGGCGAGATCGAGCGGGCCCTGCTGGAGGCGGCCACCCGGGGCCTCGTCGTCGAGCCGACCCCGCACATCACCGTGCGCAGCCTGGTCTGGGCGGCCCACGGCCACGTGACCGCCCTGAGCGCCCGCGGGGGCGACGCCGTCACGGCCGACCGCGAGAGGCGCGAGTTCCGTGCCTACGCCCACCGTTTCGTCGACCGGTTCTACGCACCCCCTGGCGCGGGCGCCGCGGACGGCTAGTATTCCATCATCTGATGGAATATGGAGGCAGCGGATGAGCTCGACGGAACCGGCCCCGGACGCGACCTCCGACACCGCGCCTCCGGGCCTGAACACGGCCGCGGGCGCCGCGCCGAGCCGGGGCGCGCTTCCCGGCGGCGTACCCGCCCGGGGGGTCACGGCCGTGGTCGGCGGCGGCGCGGCGGGCATCGCCGCGGTCAAGGCCCTCGTCGAGGCCGGCCTGCCCGTCCTCGGCATCGAGCGTGCCGCCTCCCTCGGCGGCCTGTGGCGGCTGGAACCCGGCACCGCCTCCTACGAGAGCCTCCGTCTCAACACCAGCAGGGCGCGTACCGAGTTCTCCGACTTCCCCATGCCGCGCGACTGGCCCGACCACCCCGGCCGCGCCCTGATGCTGGAGTACCTGCGCTCGTACGCCGACCACTTCGGCGTCGGCGAGCGGTTCCGGTTCGGCACCGTCCTGGAGTCCGCCAGGCGCGCGGACGACGGCTGGGAGCTGGAGCTGACCGGTCCCGGCGGGCCGTACCGCGAACGGGTGGAGCACCTGGTGGTGGCCAACGGGCACAACCACGAACCCCGCCTGCCGGACCCGCCGTACCCGGGGACGTTCACCGGCACCGAGTCCCACGCGCACGACTACGTCGGCCCGTCCGAGCTGACCGGCAGGCGAGTGCTCGTCGTGGGCACCGGCAACTCCGCGATGGACATCGCCGCCGAGCTGGCCGGGCACGCGTCCGGCGTGCTGCTCTCGGCCAGGCGGGGCGTGTGGGTACTGCCGAAGCGGCTGCTCGGCCGCCCCTCCGACCAGCTCAACGGCGCCCTCGCCGCCCTGCTGCCCTGGCGGGCGCGCCAGGTCGTCTCCCAGGCGGTGCTCAGGGTGGCCGCCCCCAGGTACGCCGGGCCGCGCCTGCCCGCCCCCGCCCGGGGCGTGCTCCAGGACCACCCGACCCTGAGCGACGCCGTTCCCGAGCTGGTGGCGCGGGGAGCGATCCTGCCGCGCGCGGGCATCGCCCGCCTGGACGGCACCCGGGTCCACTTCACCGACGGCCGGACGGACGAGGTCGACCACATCGTCTGGTGCACCGGCTACCGGGCCGTGACGCCGTTCCTCGACCCCGCCCTGGTGCCCGACCCGTCGTCCCTGCTGCTGTACCGCCACGTCTTCCCCATCGGCGACGCCTCGATCAGCTACATCGGCCTGATGCAGTCGACCGGCTCGGCGCTGCCCGTCGTGGAGGCCCAGGCCCGCCTCCTGGCCGCCGTGCGCGCCGGGACCCACCGCCTGCCCGACCCCGCGACCGCGCACCGGATCGCCTCGGCCGAGCTCGCCGCCGCACGCGACCGCTGGGGGGAGCGCAGGCCGCACATGCGCATCGACGTCGACCACTACCTCCGCGTCGTGCGGCGCGAGCTGCGTCCCGCCGCGTCCCACCCGCTGACCGGGCGCCGGATCCTCGTCACCGGGGCGGCCGGCACCTTCGGCAGGGCGATGAGCGCTCGGTTCACCGCCCTGGGCGCGCGCGTGGTCGGCCTGGACATCGCCCGCCCCACCGGCTCCGGCGACGGGTCCGGCATCCCGGTCATCTCATGCGACATCACCTCCCCCGAGTCCGTCGACGCCGCCGTGGCCGAGGCCGTGACGCTGCTGGGCGGCATCGACGTGCTGGTCAACAACGCGGGCCGGGGCGGGCCCGCGCCCGCCGAGCTCGCCCCCGGCGAGGAGGCCGAGGCGCAGCTACGGCTGAACCTCCTCGGCGCCTGGCGGGTGACGGCCGCGGCCATGCCCCATCTCGTACGCGCCCGCGGGCGGGTGGTCTTCATCGCCTCGCGGATGGCGGTCCTGCCGCTGCCGCTGGCGGCGGCGTACGGCGTCTCCAAGCGGGCGCTGACGGCCTACGCCGACGCGCTCCGCCTGGAGGTCGGCACGCACGTCGGCGTGACGACGGTCTACCCGAGCATGGTCCGCAGCCCGATCCACGACAGCACCAGGCAGGCCGGGCTCTCCCTGGACGCGGTCTCCAGGCCGGAACCCGTGGAGGGCGTGGTGGACGCGGTCGTCGGCGCCGTCACCGCCCGCCGCGCGCCCCGCGACGTGGCCACCACCGCCCGGGGACGCGTCGAGATGATGGTCGGCAGGCACGCCCCGGCCCTGGCCGACCGTCTCGTACGCCGCACCGTCGCGGCCCGGATCGCGGCCGGCGACCTCTCGGGCGCGCCCCTGGCCGCGGGCATGGTCCGCAGGCACCGCTCGTAGGAGGACGCAGAGGCCTCGGGAGGCCGTACGGGACGCCCGGCCGTCATCTCGCCGCGGTCCCCTCCTCCAGCCGGTTGCCCGTACGCCGCCAGCGGGTGATCCCGCCCTCCAGCGTGCGCGCCCGCAGGCCGTGGTCGCGCAGCAGCCGCACGGCCTGCGGGGAGACCACGCAGTAGGGCCCGCCGCAGTAGGCCACGATCTCGGCGTCCCGGGGCAGCTCGCCGAGCCGGTCCCGCAGCTCGGCCAGCGGGACCGAGACCGCCCCCGGCACGTGGCCTCGGGCGTGGGCGGCGGCGGGGCGGACGTCGACGACCACGACGCCGGGGTCGGCCAGACGGCGCGCCAACTCCTCGGCGGTCACCGGCTCCAGCGCCACGGGGTCGCCGAGGTGCCGGGACACGGCCTCCCGCAGGTCCGCGAGCCTGCCTTCGGCGAAGTCCTGCAGCTCCCCGAGGAACCGGGAGACCCGCTCGTCGGCCAGCCGGTAGTAGACCCGCGTCCCCTCCCTGCGGCTCGCCACCAGGTGGGCGGCGCGGAGCTGCTGCAGCTGGGCAGAGGTGTTCTTCAGCGGGACGTCGGCCTCCTGGGAGAGCTGCTCGACGGTGCGCTCGCCCGCGTCGAGCACGTCGAGCAGCCTCAGCCGCACGGGGCTGGCCAGCGTCCTGCCGATGCGCGCGAGCTGCCGGTAGATGGGCTCCTCGGGGAACTCCGTCACGGCGTCAGACCATGTACTGGTCGTGGCGGAGGTAGAGCTCCGTCCACTCGGCGTCGGTCAGGGTGCGCCCGCCGGTCGCGATCTCGGCGAGCTCCTCGAAGTACGCCTCGCGGGGCGCTCCGGGCGTGAAGAGGATCAGCATGGACGCCGGTTCGCCGGACGTGTTGCAGAAGCTGTGCACGCCGCCCTGCGGGACGTACAGGAAGTCCCCCGCGGTCGCGTCGACCGTACGCTCCCCGTTGGACAGCCGGATCGTCCCGGACAGGACGAAGAAGGACTCGGAGATCGTCCTGTGGAAGTGGGGGGACGGGCCGGTCGGCTTGCCCGACATGTCCCAGCGGTACAGGCCGAACTGCCCGTCCGTCGACGCGCCCGTGCCCAGGTAGTGCACCCGCGTCCCGCCCACGCCCATCGTCAGGTCCGGTTCGGTGCTCGCGGGCCGGAAGACCCCGCTGCTCTCGCCCTGCTCGCCCAGGTAACGCGCCCGTGGGTACGACATCCCGCCCTCGCCTCTTCGTCGGCCAATGTTCCAAAGAACCATAGAACAGTCGACGATCAAGGGGAAGACCCGGCGAAGACGGGCCTGTCGGTCCCTCCCGCGGGAGCGGTACCGTCACATCCCGGAGAAGATCACCTCCCGGTGCGGGATCTCCCGTACGGGCCGTCACGCGGCCGTCCGGTCGTTCCCGGACCCGGCCGATCGGGGCCACCGTGAGGAGATCGTTCCCGGTTCACCGCGAAGAGGGAGAGACACATGTCCGAGCCGGTCACCCTGCCCGCCTTCCCCGAGCCGCTGCGCTGGCTGAACCCGCCGGCCGGATGGAGTGCCGACGGTGACGACCTGACCGTCGAGGCGGGCCCGAACACCGACCTGTTCACCGACCCCGGCGGTCCCGACCGCTTCGCCAACGCGCCGGCCCTGGTCGGGCGCCTGGACGGGGACTTCACGCTGAGCGCCCGCGTCAGGGCCGACCTGCTGTCCACCTACGACGCCGGGGTCCTCCTGCTGTACGCAGGCGAGCACGCCTGGGCGAAGTTCTGCCTGGAGATGTCCCCGCAGGGCAGGCCCACGATCGTCTCCGTGGTGACCCGGGGGGTGTCCGACGACTGCAACTCCCTGACCGTGGAGGGGGACGACATCAGGCTGCGGATCTCGCGGCTCGGCTCCGCCTTCGCCTTCCACGTCTCCACGGGCACGGGCTTCTGGCACCTCGTCAGGTACTTCGCGCTCGACGGGGACCCGGAGGTCGGCTTCCTGGCGCAGTCGCCCACGGGCCAGGGCTGCACCGTCCGCTTCGAGGACATCCGCCGTTCGCCGGAACGCCTCGCGGACCTGCGGAACGGCGAGTGACCTATCCCATCTGCACATATGTCGGCCTATCAGATCAAAAAGGGGAATTAATTAAAACAAACAAAGGAGTGTTAATTATTTACATGTATTGCGATTCTGCTTTACGGTGCCGAATCAGCCGGTGTCCGGACGGGCCCGAATCCCCGTCCCCGAACCCCGCCACCGGGTCCCCGGGTCCTCTCGGACCCCCGGCGCGGGGCACCGGCCTCCGATCTCCGACTCCCGAGGAGGCTCCGTGCAGAACGCCCGGCCGCGCTCGCATCGCCGGTCAGCCGCCGTCCTGTCCGCCGTTCTCGCCGTCCTGCTCACCGCACCCGCCCAGACGGCCTCCGCCCGGTCGGCGTCCACCCGGACGGTGAGCGCCGGGACGGTGAGCGCCGGGACGGCGGCCGTCCGGACGGCGGGCCCCCTGGCCGACGCCTTCGCCCGCGCCGCCGAGACGTACGACGTGCCGCGCGACCTGCTCGTGGCGCTCGCGTACGCGGAGACGCACCTCGACGGGCACGGCGGCGAGCCGAGCGCGAGCGGCGGGTACGGGGTCATGCACCTGGTCAGCAACCCCACCGCCCGCGTCCTGGAGCGCGCGGCCGAGCTGACCGGGCAACCGGCGGCGGCGCTGCGCGAGAACGACGCGGCCAACATCCGCGGGGGCGCCGCGGTGCTGCGCTCGCACGCCGACGCGCTCGGCCTCGACGCCGCCGCCAGGAAGGACGCCGGCCGGTGGTACCGGGCCGTGGCCGAGTACGGCAACGCCTCCGGCCCCGAGACGGCCAGGCTGTACGCCGACACCGTCTACGACCTCCTCGGCAGCGGCGTGCGCGCCACCGTCGCGGGAGGCGAGGTCGTCACGGTGCCGCCGACCGAGGTGCGGGCGGACCGCGGCCCGCACGAGGGACTACGGGAGGCGGCCCCGCCGCCCGCGAGCCCGGACCACCCGGGCGCGAGGTGGGTGGCCGCCCACGCGGGGAACCGGACCGCCGCCGGGCGGCCGGGGACCCACAGGATCGACCGGGTCGTCGTCCACGTCACCCAGGGGGCCTACGCGGGCGCGATCTCCTGGTTCCAGAACCCCGCCGCCAGGGTCTCCGCGCACTACGTCGTCCGGTCCTCAGACGGCCGGATCACCCAGACGGTGCGCGACAGGGACGTGGCCTGGCACGCCGGGAACTGGTCGTACAACACCAGGTCCATCGGCATCGAGCACGAGGGGTTCGTCGGTGACGCCTCCTGGTTCACCGACGCGATGTACCGCGCCTCGGCGGCCCTGACCCGCGCCGTCTGCGACAAATACGGCATCCCCAAGGACCGCGCGCACATCATCGGGCACGACCAGGTCCCCGGCGCCACGCACTCCGACCCGGGCTCGAAGTGGGACTGGGCCAGGTACATGCGGTACGTCACGGGGAACACCGCCCCCTGGTCGGCCACGGTCGACAACTCCACCTCCGGCGCGTTCACCGCGAGCGCGAACTGGAGCTCCGCCTCCACGGCCGGGCGCCACGGCCCCGACCATCGCCGGGCGAGGCCGACAACCTCCAGCGACGTCGCCCGCTACCGGTTCGCCGTCCCCTCCGCGGGTACCTACCGGGTCGAGGTCTGGTACCCGGCGGCCCCCGGGCACAACAGCGCCACCCCGTACGTCGTCGCCACCTCCTCCGGGAGCAGGACGGTCCACGTCGACCAGCGCACCGGTGGCGGCGCCTGGCGGAGCATCGGCGCGTTCGCCCTCAGGCGCGGGACGCACGACACCGTCGGCGTCAGCAGGTGGACCTCCGGCAAGGGACTCGTCGTGGCCGACGCCGTACGCCTCACCCGCCTCTGACCCGCTCTGACCCCGGCCCCACTCCCCCTCGGGCCCGGTTCCGGCCTCGTGGGACCGCGGCGTCTTCACCACCGTGGTCGTGACCACCAGCCCCGCCCTGCTCGCCACCGCCGACCGGGTGGTCGTGCTGGACGGCGGCAGGGTGGTCGCCGAGGGCTCGCACGCCGGCCTGGGCGCCACCGACGACGACTACCGGCGGGCCCCACGAGCGGCTGGTCGCCGCCGGAGGCCGTTACGCCCGCCTGTGGGAGGCCTGGGAGTCGCGCTGAGGAACGACGGTCCCGCGCCGGTCGGCTCCGGTCAGGGCCGCCCGGGGCCATCCGGGGCCATCCGGGCCGGAGCGGCGATCCGCCCGGCGCCCGCGCCCCGCCCTGTGCCGCCCCGCCCTGTGCCGCCCCGCCCTGTGCCGCCCCGCCCTGTGCCGCCCCGCCCCGTGCCGCTCCACCTCGTGCCCTACGCCGGCTCCCTGACGGCCGGGCCCGTCACGGCCCGCTCCGGCATGACGCGCCGGCGCCGGATCGGCAGCCCCAGCGTCGGGTTGGACACGCCCCAGGCGGCGCCCTTGCAGATCAGCTCCTTGTAGACGGCGGCGAGCCGTCCGGTCAGGGCCGCCCGCACGGCGCGGTCGTCGGCCGTGACGTACTGGATCAGGCCCTCTTTGCGGCCCAGCGAGACGCACCGGTTGAAGTAGCGGATCGGCATGTTCGGAAGCCTCCCACCGGTCAGGCGCGCCACGATCGCGCCGGCGGCCTGCCACGCGGCCGGGCTTCCCGAGGCGCACGACATCCGCAGCGGCTTGTCACCGGGGCCCATCGCCATGGCCGCGTCGCCGACGGCGTACACGTCCGGGTGCGAGACCGAACGCATGGTCGAGTCGACCACGATCTGGCCGGTGACGGCGACCTCCAGGCCGGTGGCCCTCGCGATCGGATGCACCGCGAAGCCCGTGGCCCACACGGTGACCTCGGCTGGGACGGCCCCGCCGCCCGCGGTGGTGACGCGCCCGGCCTCGACGCCGGTGACGTCGGTGTGCTCGTGCACGGTGATCCCGAGCCCGTCGAGGACCCTGCGCAGGTGCTCGCGGCCCCTGGGTGAGAACTCGTCCCCCAGGCCACCGCGGACGACGAGGGCGACGTCGAGGTCGGGGCGGGTCTCGGCGATCTCGGTCACGGCCTCCAGGCCGGTGAGGCCGCCGCCGACGACGACCACGCTCCGCCCGGCGTCGAGGCGGGCCAGGCGCTCGCGCAGCCGGAGTGCCCCGGGGCGGCCGGAGACGTCGTGGGCGTGCTCGGCGACGCCGGGGACGCCGGAGTCGTTCCAGCCGCTGCCCAGGGCGTAGACGAGCGTGTCGTAGGCGAGTTCCTCGACGCCGTCCGCGTCGGTGACGGTGACGACCTTGCGGTCGGCGTCGACGCCGGTGACCGTCGCGATCCTCGGCTCTACGCCGGTGCCCGCGAACATCTCGGCCAGCGGCCGGGGCCTGAGGTCCTGGCCCGCCGCGAGCTGGTGCATGCGGACGCGTTCCACGAAGTCGGGCTCGGCGTTGACGATGGTGATGGCGACGTCCTCGCGGCGGAGCCGCCTGCCGAGGTAGCCGGCGGTGATGGCTCCGGCGTATCCGGCTCCGAGGACGATGATGCGGTGCTGCATGTCCCTGCTCCTGTCCTGTGCGGGTTCGTCCCTTGAACCGGGCGGCGCGCAGTTTCCTGACAGGAACGCGGTGTGAGGCGCCTCACACGCCGATCAGAAGGCGTTGAACAGGGGCTCCCCGTGGTCGGTGGCCGCCCAGTACGCGGTCGCGCGTTCGAGCTTGTCGGGGTTGACCTGGTTGTGGAGGGCGGCGACGCCCTCGGCGGTGACCTTCAGGCACATGACGCCGACGACCCGGCCGTCCAGGACGACCACGACGGCGGGGTCGCCGTTGACGGTCCAGGCATGGACCTCGGGCGAGCCGCCGACCAGGGCTCGCTTGGCCTCGCCGGGTCTGAACAGGCCCCGCAGGAACTTCGCGACCGCGATGGCGCCCTCGAACGCCTTGGTACGGGCGGGGATCTTGCCGCCGCCGTCACTGATCGAGAAGGCGTCCTCGGTGAGCAGGCGCACCAGCGGCTCGGTCCGGCCGCTGGTGGCGGCCGCGAGGAACTCCTCGACGATCCGCCGGGCGGCGGCCTCGTCGACCTCGGCGCGGACCCTGCCGTCCGCGACGTGCCTCCTGGCGCGGTGGAGGATCTGCTGGGCGGCGGTCTCGGTGATGCCCAGGATGTCGGCGATCTCCCGGTGCGGGTAGCCGAACGCCTCCCGCAGCACGTACACCGCCCGCTCGTTGGGGGTCAGGCGCTCCATGAGCACGAGGACCGCGTACGAGACCGACTCGCGCTGCTCGGCGGTCTCGGCCGGGCCGAGCATCGGGTCCCCGGCGAGCAGCGGCTCGGGGAGCCACTGGCCCACGTAGGTCTCGCGGCGTGACCGCGCCGAGGCGAGCTGGTTGAGGCACAGGTTGGTGAGGACCTTCGTCAGCCATGCCTCGGGGACCTCGATGCGGCCGACGTCCGCGGCCTGCCAGCGCAGGAACGTCTCCTGCACGGCGTCCTGGGCGTCCCCGGCGGAGCCGAGCAGGCGGTAGGCGATGGCCTCCAGGCGCGGCCTGAAGGCCTCGAACCGGTCGACGTCCTCCGCGGTCAGGGCCATGGCCCGATCCTAGGTGCCGGGGTCGCCGGGTCGTGGCGCGGCTCGGCCCTCGCGGCGGGAGGAGGCCTGCGAGGGGATCCGCGCCTCGATCTGCTCGTGCGCGTGGGGGCATTCGTCGAAGCTGAGCGGGCAGTCCAGCGCGTGTTCGATGAGGTCCTTGGCCGCCTGTGCCCGCGCGATGCGCCGTTCCAGCACGGCGAGGTGCTCCCTGAGCAGGCCGGCGTGCCGCATCGGGTCGGGAGAGGAGAGGATCCGGGAGAGATCGCGCAGGCCCAGCCCCGCCTCCTTGCCCATCAGGATCATCGCCACCCGCCGCAGGTCCGCCGAGCCGTACCGGCGATGACCGCTCGGCTGCCTCACCGGGGTCAGCAGGCCGGCGCTCTCCCAGTGCCGCAGCACGTGCGTGGGCAGCTCGAACCTTCCGGCGAGCTCGCCGATGGTCATGGTTGACTTCATGCGCACATCAACCTGCATCGTGACGGCATGAGCAACCGACCTCTTCTCGCCGTGACCCGGGTGGCCAACTCCTGCGTGCTCCTGGAGATCGGCGCGCATGCCGTAGTGACCGATCCGTTCTTCACCGAGCGGTGGCACCTGCACCGTGGCGAGCCGCTCGGCCTCACCGTCGAGGAGCTCCCACCGCTGACCGCCATCGTCGCCAGCCACTCCTACCCCAACCACTGGGATCTGCGGGCCCTGCGGCGCTACCCCCACAAGGCCGCGACACCGGTCTACGTGAGCAGCGCGCGGATGGTCCGCCAGGCCCGTGCCCTCGGCTTCGACAGGGCCGAACACCTGCGATGGGGACGGACCGGCCCCGCTGGGCGTCCCGCGCCGGATCCTCCCGCCGGGACCGCCCCCGTCGCCCGGCGCGTGCGCCGCGTCCGGGGACGGGGACAGGCGCGGGGGCAGGGACGGGACAGGGGCGGGGACGGCCTTCCGGGGCACGTGCCGGGACGGTGTCCCCACGACAGGTCGCCGGCCACGGTGGCCGAGTCGCCGTCTTTTTGGACGGGCACACCCATCGGATCTGGACGAGCCACATCACCGCCCCGCGTCTCCAGGCGATCCGCAAGTGGCTTCCAAGGGTGCCCGTGAACCCTCTGAGGGGACATCACGCGCCCCGTACGCGGTCCTTCGCGGATCGACGCTCACGGGCGCGCGCCTCCTCACGAAGGGCGGAACAGAATGAGAACTCGTCGTCTGGCCACGGCGGTGCTGATCGCGGGCGGGCTGACCCTCGGCGCCACGGCCGCTCCCGCGACGGCCGGGACGGTGTCGGCCGGGACGGTGTCGGCGGCCGACTCCGCGCGGCTCGCCGAGAGCTGGTACTACGCGGGCACCTACAGGATGCGCAGTTTCTGTGCCAACGCAGGCGTCAGGGCCGTCTTCAACGGCGCCCTCGACTTCGAGTGCAGGGCCGCCGCCGGCTCCTCCTTCGACCTCTACCTCCTCCACTAGGAGGCGCGCCCCGGCCCCGGCCCCGGCGACCCCGGCCACAGGGCGAGGCCGCCGGGGCCGGGTGCCCGCGGGGGCGGGGTGGCGGGACGGGCCCGCGCACGGCGGCACCGTCCCGACCCCTATGAACCCGTACTTTCAACGGAACGACGTTAGGGGTATTTGTACGAGGACCCGCGGACGGTTCCGGGGTGATAGTGGGAGGTGTTCGACGGCGAGCAGCCGTCATCCGCCGAGCCGACCATCGAGGTCCGCCATGTGTCAGCACGAACCCCGCTGCCCCTCCGCGTACGCGTCCGACCGCGAGGCCGCGCGCCCCGTCGCCTTCCGCCCCGAGCAGGGGTGGAGCCTGCTGTGCAACGGCGTCGTCCTGTTCGACGACACCGGCGAGCTCCTGCCCGACGGCCGCGCCGTCGCCCCGCACCGCCCGGCCGTCACCCCGCGCCGGTCCGCCCGTCCCCTGCTGTCCCCGGTCGCCTGACCGGTCAGGAGCCGGGCGGGACAGCTCGTCCCGCCCGTGCCCTCACCCTTCGAGTGCCATGTACAGGCGGGTGCCCCGGGGCCGGTAGCCGACGCGTTCGTAGACGCGGCGTGACCCCTCGCCCCCGTACTCCAGCCATACCGAATCCGCTCCCCGGGCGAACATGACCTCGGTGAGCGCGGCGGTGACCGCGACGGCGATGCCACGGCCGCGGAAGGCGGGGCGGGTGCCCACGCCCGACAGCTCGGCGGTGCCCACGGCCGGTGCGGAGCAGCAGGCCCCACCGGCGCAGCCGCCGCCGGGTGCCCGGACGAACCGCACCGCGCCGCCGCTCTCCTGGATGTGTCGCAGCCGGGCCGCGCCCTCCGGGGAGGAGACGAACTCCCCGTCGAACGCCTCGGACAGGGCGGCGTCGATCGAGGCGTAGTCCTCGTCGGTGGCCGGGACCTCCACCGGGAGCGCGGACGCACCGGTGACCGACGGCGCCGGCGACACCGACGGCACCGGTGGCACCGGTGGCACCGGTGGCACCGGTGGCACCGGTGGCACTGCCAGCGTGGCTGGGGTGCAGACCAGGTACTCGTGCACCGCCTCGGTGGTGAACCCCGCCTCGCGCAGCGCGGCCTCCACGGCCGGGGCGGCGTCCGGCATGAACTCCAGCCGAGGCTTGAGGCCGCGTTCGCGGAACGCCTCGATCAGCGACGCGACGTCCCGGCCGGTCGGTCGTGCGCCGGGCACGGGGGTCGCGTAGTTGAGGTAGGGGCTGGTGGTGTCGCGCTGGAACCCCGCGACGAAGCCTCCGGCCTGGACGACCACGGGACGGCGGCGAAGGTTGGCGACGGTGAAATTCTGGACGTCGATGTCCATGATGATGGTGACCTCACGCAGATGACATGGTGGGGCGCGCTCCCGCCGGACGTGCCGGATCGGATGGGACGCGCGGGATCGTCAGACCCGGCATCGGTCCGTGGCCGTCCCCGTACCGGGGACGGAGCGGTGTGTCGGGACACCGCGCGTGGGGTCGCCGCGAGAGGGGCGTGGCACCGATGCCGCCGGTGCTGCGAGAGCAGACCGGTCAGTGCCGGCGGCGACCGCGAAGGGACGCCGAGACCATGGCCTCAATCCTTTGTCATGTGCGTGCGTGCCGAGAAGCGTGGTCAACCCTGCCACGGCGCCGGGGGGTACGCAACCGGATAAGGGCGTGCCTCGTCCGGTGGCGAGAGATCGGCCCCAAGGACATGGACGGCTCTCTTACAGGGCTTTTAGGGGTGTTGATGCATGGTTGTCATGTTGCGCACCTATCGGGAGGAAGAACAATGGCACCTGAGCCGGATCGATTCAGCTCCGCGGAGACACTGGCGAACGAACCGCCCAGGCGCCGTCTCCCCCGTTCCCTGCTGCTCGCCGCCACCAGCGCGCTCGTCGTGATCACGGGCGCCGGCGTCGCCACGGCGGCGGCGTTCTCGCCCTCACCGGCTCCGACGCCCACGGCCGGCGCCCCCACGGCTCCGGCGGCGAGCCCGTCCGGGGCGCCCTCCGACGAGGTGCCCGGACAGCACCGGGGCCGGGGGCACCGGATGGGCCTGGGCGGCCCCTCCGTCCACGGCGAGTTCGTCGTACCGGACGGTGAGGGCGCGTACGTGACCGTCGCCACCCAGTACGGCGAGGTCACGGCCGTCGACCAGGACTCGATCACGGTCAGGAGCGAGGACGGTCACACCAGGGAGTACGCGGTCGACGGCGCCACCCGGGTCGGCCGGGGCGGCACCGGCATCGACACGATCAAGACCGGCCAGAAGGTCCGGGTCGTGGCGAAGGTGAACGCCGGGACGGCCACCGCCGTGATGATCCGCGACACGCCCGTGCGCGACCGGTACGGCATGCGCGGCGACCGCGGCGACCGGGGCGGCCGGCACCACGGCCACCGGCCCGGCGGCCCCCCGCCCGTGCCCGCCACCCCCTCCGCGCCCGACGCTCCGCCCGCACCGGCCTCTCCGTCCGCGCCCGCGAGCCCGTCCACGCCCGCCACCCCGCCGGCGCCGGCCACCCCGGCGACCCCGTCCGCGCCGGCCTCCTGAACCGATCGGCCCGATCGACCCGGGTCTGAAGAAGGCTTACGAGTCATCACCCTTGGGACCTCGTCCTGGGCCTGACCGCAGCCGGCTCGACGGCCGGAGGGCCGGAGGTCCTATGCTGTCCGACCGTGCGCCTTCTCCCGTTCCGCGCGGACCTCCGGCGGCCTTCGCGGTGTCGTCCGGCCGCCCTCGCACGACGGGCCGTTCCGGTGGTCGCGTGCCTGGCCGTCCTGCCGGTCGCGATCGTCCCTCCCGCCGGAGCCGCACGGGCCGCCCCGCCCGGGAACCCGTTGCTGAAGTCCGGCAGGCTGGTGGCCGCGCCGTGCCAGGAGCCGCCGCTCGTCGACCGGGGCGTCCCGCGGACGCGCGAGTACCTGAAGGCGGTCCTGGGATGCCTGGACAGGTCGTGGTCGGCGCACTTCGCCCGCGCCGGCCTGAGGTTCCGCAAGCCCGCGGTCTGCTTCTACGAGGAGCCCGCGCGGCGCGTGTGCGGGCTGCGCTGGCCGCCCAACGCCGCGGCCTTCTACTGCACCGAGCGGGCCACGCTGGTGTTCCCGCTCGACGGCGCCTGGATCGAGGGCCGGACCGACCTGTACCCGCTCAAGGTCGCGGCCCACGAGTACGGCCACCACCTGCAGAGCCTCACGGGCATCAGGGCCGCCTACGAGGCCCTCGCCCGCTCCGACCGCGCCCGCGGGGCCGAGCTGGGCCGCCGCTACGAGCTGCAGGCGGACTGCCTGTCGGGCGTGTTCCTGGGCGGCGTACGGCGCTTCCTGCCGCGTACCGGGCAGGACTGGGAGGTGCTGCGCGACGCGCTCCGCGCCAGCGGTGACGAGGGCGGGCGCCACACGCACGGCATCGGCGCCAACCGGGTCCGCTGGTTCGAGCGCGGTCGCGGCGCGGTCTCCCCCGCCGCCTGCGACACCTGGACCGCCGCGCCGTCCCGGGTGTCCTGAGGCCCCACCGACGGGGAACTGCGTGTCCGAGCCCTCCTCGCGTTCATCCATTCGCCGTCTTGACCGTGCGTGTTGACTCACACACGGCCCCTGCCGGACGTGCGGTGATTGACATGGGATTCACCATTGCGGCCGGGTACGGCGGCCTTCGCGATTACAGCGTGAGACGTCATATGACTCTCTGCATGTCCTTCTTTTTGCTCGCCCTCCCCTTTCATGCTGCTTTGCATATGGTCCATAATCACCATCTGTACATGATGGCCGGAAACGGTAGCCGCAGCGTATTGGAGATGCCCGCATGAACCACCTCGCAGCGCGTCAGGATATGCGCTGGCAGGCCAGGCGACACGCGGGAAAGAGCGCTCCGGCCTGGTCAGCGGCCCCGGGGCGCGGCCCCGAGGACGCGCGCGGCATGACGGTCCTCCCACCCGGGGGCGGCGCGGCGTCGTGACGGAAGGCCGCCGGGCACGAGGCGGGACGCCGCCGTACGTGTCCGGATGCGGCCACTTCGCCGTCGCGCGATGAAATGTTCACGTCGCCGGTGACGCGCGCCCGCGGTGGTGACCGCCGGGCCGCCGCCCGCCCCTGTTCCCCCTGAAGCAATAGAGGCATGAATGATCGACCATACGGAAATATGTACGAATTCGGGAAATTCCTGTAAATGGGCGTTTGACCCATGCGTTCCCAATGGTGCCCGTATGTACGAGTTCAGGCGCGGCGCAAACGATCATACCCTCGGCGGTACGGCGTGATCCCGGGCCGCGGCCCCGCCGCGGCCCGTCACCTCCGATCCGCGCGGCGGACGGGCCCCGCGCCCGACACGATCCGCCGCGTTCCCGCTCGCACACCCCCGACAGGATTCGGCTCTCAGGGTGTGCGTCCGCGGGCCGGTCGTCACCTCACGGTTCCGGCCGGCCCGCACCATCCGGAAAGGACCGGCACCATGACCGTCCCGGCCCCCGCCGGCGCCGCCCGGCGACTCCGCCCGAGCCGCCGCGCCTCGCCCCGGAGCCGGGCTCCCCTGCCTCGCGCGACCTCGCCCATCCCTATCCCGATCAAGAGGACCTGATGTCACAACCCCTGCCGGAGGTGCTGGCGGCCCTGCTCGCGCTGTGCCTGGTGGCCACCGCGGTGGTGGCGGTGCGCCAGTGGCGTGCCGCCAGAGCCCTGCGACGGCGGAACGACGAGCTGGCCGACCAGTTGCGCGCCCGCGACGAGGAGGCCCGCCACCTGGTCACGTCCCGCCTGCCCGCGCTGGCCGAGTCCCTCTCCCAGCCCTCGGTGGTGGTCCCGGGCCCCGTGCACGAGCACCTGACCTCCACCGAGTACGGCCAGAACCTGCAGGCGACGATGCCGCTGCTGACGTACCACGTGCACTCCGCGCTGGCCCGCGCCGACCACGCGGCCCGCGCCACGCTGACGGCCACGATGCGGAGCCTGCAGAGCCTGGCCGGTGAGCAGCGCCGGGCCATCTCCGCCATGCAGAGCCGCCACGACCACCCCGACGTGCTGGCCGGACTGCTGGAGATCGATCACACCAACGCCCAGTTCGGCCGGCGCGCCCAGGCGATCGCGGTGCTGTGCGGGTCCTGGCCGGGCCGGCAGCGCGGTGACGTCGCGCTGGAGACCGTGGCCCGCGGCGCGACCTCCCGCATCCGCGACTACCTGCGGGTCAAGACGTCCGCGCAGACCGACCGGGCGGTCGTGGGCCTGGCGGTCGAGCCCGTGGTGCTGGCCATGGCCGAGCTGCTGGACAACGCCACCCGCCACTCCGCGCCCGACACCGACGTCGAGGTCAGCATCGAGTCGGTGCACAACGGCGCCGTCATCGTGATCGACGACCGCGGCATCGGCATGCACGAGCAGGACAAGCAGCGCGCCACCCAGACCCTGTCCGGCGCCGACCCGGTGGACGTCACCCGGCTGGGCAACCCGCCGAAGATCGGTTTTCCCGCCATCGGGGCGCTCGCCCGGCGCTACGGCTTCCAGGTCACCGTGGACTCCCGATCTCCCTACGGAGGTGTGCGCGCCGTGGTGTTCCTGCCCAACGCGCTGCTGACCCACGCGGGCAC
Organism: Streptosporangium sp. NPDC050148; assembly: GCF_055586505.1. Classification (NCBI taxonomy): domain Bacteria; kingdom Bacillati; phylum Actinomycetota; class Actinomycetes; order Streptosporangiales; family Streptosporangiaceae; genus Streptosporangium; species Streptosporangium sp. NPDC050148. The sequence goes on from NZ_JBVJIA010000033.1 coordinate 67,659, forward strand.
GGGGACCGGCCCCTCCCTGCCGTCGTCCGCCTCGAACGCGGCCCTGCCCTCGGCCTCCCCGGCCCACTCGTCCTCGCCCGGCCTGGCCCAGGTACAGGCCCAGGCCCAGGCCCAGGCGTCGTCCTCGTCGGACCGGCACCCGACGGTACGACCGGCCGCCCACCCCGTCGCGCAACCGGCCGCGGGGCCGGCCCCGGGATCGAACGGCTACCCCCAGCGTCGCCGCCTCGTCCCCGACGCCGACCTTCAGCAGAACGTCACCGCGCTCACCGCGCCCGCGGAACCCGCGCGGTCGGCGGAACGCGCGGCCGCCGCCATGGGCGCGTTCCAGCGTGGGTCCGACGCCGCCCGCGCCTCCCACCCGATCGAGCACGAAGGAAACCGACAGTGAGCACAACGGACAGCTGGATGCTCAACGACATCGTGAACCTGCCCGAGGTCCGGCACGCGATCGTGCTGACCGCCGACGGGCTGCTGGACGCCCATTCGGCCGGGATCACCCGGGAGCAGGCCGAGGTTTACGCCGCCGCGGCGTCGGCGCTGCAGTCCCTCAGCCGCAACCTCGCCGGGCCGTGCCTGGGCGACCCTCGGACCTCCTGGCACCAGACCATGGTGGAGTTCGCCAACGGGTACGTGATCGTCATCGCCGCCGGGGCGGGTTCCTACCTGGCGGTGTCGTGCACCGGCGCGGCCGACCTGCAGGTGATCGCGTACCAGATGCACAAGACCGTCGACCAGCTGGGCCGGGAGATGACCAGCCCGCCCCGCAACGGCGTCACCACCTCGTCATGACGCCGGTCCCGCGCGACGACGACCTGGTGCGGCCCTATGTGGTGACCGGCGGCCGCGCCCACGCCCGCGTGCCCTTCGACCTGGTGACGCTGGTCGTCGCCGACGCGGCCTTCGGCGCGCCGGACCTGGGCACCAGCCCGGAGAAACGCCGCCTGCTGGAGCTGTGCTGGGGCGGGGCGCTGTCGGTGGCGGAGATCGCCGCCTACCTGTCCCTGCCCGTCAGCGTCACCAAGGTGCTGCTCAGCGACCTGGCCGAGGCCGGTCAGATCAGCACCCGCGCCCCGGCCCCCGTCGTCCACGGTCCCGACATCCAACTTCTACAGGAGGTACTCGATGGGCTTCGCGCCCTGGTCTGAGCGTCCCCCGGGCGCCGTCTACCTCGGCGCCACGGTGCGGCGATCGGTGAAGATCCTCATCGTGGGGCACTTCGCCGTCGGCAAGACCACCCTGGTGGGCGCCCTGTCGGAGATCACTCCGCTGCGCACCGAAGAGATCATGACGCAGAGCGGCGCCCTCGTCGACGACCTGGCGGACGTGCACGGCAAGAACACCACCACCGTGGCGCTGGACTTCGGCCGCCTGACCCTCAACGAGCACCTGGTGCTGTACCTGTTCGGCGCCCCCGGGCAGGAACGGTTCCGGCAGCTCTGGCACGACCTGGCCTACGGCGCGCTCGGCGCGCTGGTCCTGGCCGACACGCGCCGCCTGCAGGACTCCTTCCCGGTGATGGACCTGGTCGAGTCCCACGGCCTGCCGTACGCCGTGGCCGTCAACCACTTCGAGGACGCGCCCGCCCCCGACCTCGCGGCCCTGCGCGGCGCGCTGGACCTGCTGGAGGAGACCCCGCTGGTGGTGTGCGACGCGCGCGACCGCGTCTCCGCGGGCAACGCCCTGATCACCCTCGTGCAGTACCTGCTCGACCGCGCCACCAAGGAGCTCGTGTGACCGCCCGCCGCCACCTCGCCACCCCCGCCGCGCCCGCGGCCGGCTCCGACCCGCCGGCCGCGTCCTGGCAGTGCGCCCCGCTGTACGGGCCCGAGTTCGCCGCCGACCCCCGCGGCGTCTACGCCCGGCTGCGCACGCTGGGACCGGTGGCCCCGGTCGAGCTGGCCCCCGCCGTGTACGCCTGGCTGGTCACCGACTACTACGCGGCCCTGGAGGTGCTGCGCAACCCGCACATCTACTCCAAGGACCCGCGCAACTGGCGCGCCCTGGCCACCGGCGAGGTCCCGGCCGACAGCCCGGTCATGCCGATGATGGGCTACCGGCCCAACGCGCTGTTCTCCGACGAGCCCGACCACGGCCGCTACCGCCAGGCGATCACCGACAGCCTGGCCCGGGTGGACCCGCACACCCTGTACGGGTTCATCACCCGTACCGCCGACCAGCTCATCGACGTCTTCGCCCCGCGCGGGCGGGCCGACCTGCTGGCCGACTACGCCACGCCGCTGCCGGTGCTCATCTTCAACCAGCTGTTCGGGCAGGCCGACGACGCCGGTCCCCGGCTGGTCGCCGCGCTGGCCAAGATGTTCGAGGGCGGGGACGGCGCCGCCGAGGGCAACGAGCTGTTCACCCGGTACATGGTCGATCTGATCACGCTCAAGCGCGCCCGGCCGGGCGCGGACGTGACCTCCTGGCTGATGTCCCACCCGGCGGGGCTGAACGACGAGGAGATGATCCACCACTGCACGCTGATGATCGCCGCCGGCACCGAGCCGGTGACGAACCTGATCGGCAACGCGCTGCAGCTGCTGCTGTCCGACGACCGCTTCGCCGGTGACCTGTCCGGCGGCACCCTGCCCGTGGACGCGGCCCTGGAGGAGGTCCTGTGGAAGGACCCGCCGATGGCCAACTACGCCGTCCACTACCCGCGCCACGACGTGAACCTGCGCGGCGTGCTGCTGCGCGCGGGCGACCCGGTGGTCGTCAGCCTGGCGGCGGCCAACAACGACCCCGTCCTGAACCCGTCGCTGAACCGTGCCGGCAACCGCGCCCACCTGGCCTTCTCGGCGGGCCCGCACGCCTGCCCCGCCAAGGACCCGGCCCGCCTCATCGCCACCGCCGCCATCGAACGGCTCCTGGACCGCCTGCACGACGTGGAGCTGTCCGTGCCCGCCGCCGACCTGCGGTGGCGGCCGGGGCCGTTCCAGCGCGCCCTGACCTCCCTGCCCACGCACTTCACGCCCCTGCATCCCCTTTCCCTAGGAGACAGCTCATGGACGTCACCAGCGCCTGCCCATTCACCATCGACCCCACCGGTGCCGACATCCACGGCGAGGCCGCCCGCCTCCGCGCCGCAGGCCCTGCGGCACTGGTGACGCTCCCCGGCGGGGTCGAGGCGTGGGCGGTGACCGACCACGAGCTGCTGCGGCGGCTGCTCGGCGATCCGCGCGTCTCCAAGGACCCGCGCCGGCACTGGCCCGCCTTCAGGGAGGGCAGGATCACGCAGGACTGGCCGCTGTTCACCTGGGTGGCCGTCAACAACATGTTCACCGCCTACGGCTCCGACCACGCCCGGCTGCGCCGGCTGATCTCCCCGGCGTTCACCCCGCGCCGCACCGAGGCGCTGCGCCCGCGCGTCCGGCAGATCACCGACGAGCTGCTGGACGGCCTGGCCGCCGTCCCCGCCGGTCAGGTCGTCGACCTGCGCGACACCTTCGCGTACCAGGTGCCGATGCGGGTCATCGCGGAGCTGTTCGGCCTGCCCGGGGAGTCGCACGGCGACATCCGCCGGGTCGTCGACAGCGTGTTCCACACCTCCGCCGACGTCGAGGAGGTCCTGGCCACCCAGCGCGACGCCTACGCCATCCTCACCGGCCTGGTCGCCGCCAAGCGGGAGAACCCCGGCGACGACATGACCAGCGACCTGATCACCGCGCGCGACGGGGAGGGCGACTCCCGGCTCAGCGAGGAGGAGCTCGTCGACACCCTCTTCCTGATGATCGCCGCCGGGCACGAGACCACCGTCAACCTCATCGACAACGCCCTGTACGCGCTGCTCACCCACCCCGACCAGCTCCGGCGCGTCCTGGCGGGCGAGAGCTCCTGGGAGGACGTGGTCGAGGAGGCGCTGCGCTGGCGGGCGCCCGTGGCCAACCTGCCGCTGCGCTACGCGGTCAGCGACATCGTCCTGGACGAGTACGGCATCGTGATCGGCGAGGGCCAGCCGATCCTGGCCGGGTACGCCGGCGCCGGTCGCGACACGGCCGTGCACGGCGACGACGCCGACAGGTTCGACATCACCCGCGCGACCCGCCGCGAGCACCTGGCCTTCGGCTACGGCGCCCACTACTGCCTGGGCACCTCGCTGGCCCGGCTGGAGGCCGGAATCGCGCTGTCGTCGCTGTTCGACAGGTTCCCCGGCCTCGCCTTCGCCGTCCCCGCCGAGGAGCTGCGGCCGCTGGACTCCTTCATCGCCAACGGGCACCGCGCGCTGCCGGTCCTGCTGCACCCCGCCGCCTGACCCCGGCGTCTTCGGCGTCCTGGGCGCCGGGGTTCCAGGAGGTCCCGTCGCCCGGTCCGGGAAACGGCCGGTCAACGGGCGGCACGCGGCGGTGGAGGCGCCGCGTGCCGCCCGCGGGTGACGGCCCCGCCGACGGCGTCCTCGGCGTCCTCGGCGTCCTCGACGTCCTCGACGTCCTCGACGTCCTCGGCATCGGCAGCGGCAGCGGCGTCGGCGGCGGCGTCACCGCCGGGCGAGCAGGTGCGCGTGCGGAAAGCCCCGTACCGGGTCCTCGCCCGGAGCCTGGATCAGCCGGGCCACCTCGGTGAGCCCGGTCCGGGCCAGCAGCCCGGCCACGTGGTCGGGCGAGTACCGGTAGGCCGGGGACACCTTGTGGTCGAACGCCTCGGCCGCCTCGGTGGGACGGTCGTACGCCTGGAAGGACAGCAGCAGGTGGCCGCCGGGGGCGAGCACGCGGCGGAACTCGGCGAACGTCCCGGGAAGGTGCCCGGGCGGGGTGTGGATGATCGAGAAGCCGGCGAGGACCCCCGCCAGGGAGGCGTCCTCCACCCGCAGGTCCTCCATCGCCCCCACCTCGAAGCGGAGGCCGGGATGGGCCTCGCGGGCCAGCGCGATCATCTCCGGTGACAGGTCGACGCCGAAGGCGGCCACGCCCAGGGAGTTCAGGTGCGCGGTGACGTGCCCCGGACCGCACCCCACGTCGGCCACCGGGCCGCCACCGGCCGCCCTGACCCGGCCGGCGAGGACGGAGAGCATCGCGTGGCCGATCAGGTCGGTGGGGAAGTGCTCGCCGACCAGCTCGGCGTAGGGGACGGCCGCGGCGTCGTAGGCGGTACGGGTGGCGGCGAGGAAGTCCGGCTCGGTCATGGGCGACCATCCTAGATCGGAACTGTTCCGGCGCCGACCGCCGATCCGCCCTCACCACGGCTCTCCCAGGCGCGTCCCCCCTCCGCCACAGGCAGGCCCCCGTCCGCGACACCGACCATGGCCCCGGGCCCCCTGCCCGGCACCGCCGAACGTGTGCTATCAATTTAATGACCGGATAAGAAGATGTGGTCAAACTATTGAGAACGGCGGGGACCGTGGGATCGGACACCAGAAGGGCCGGGCGCCCCCCGCAGGACGCCGCGCACCGGCTCGCGCGGGCGCACCGCATCCTGGACGCCACCTGCGACCTCGTCCTGCGCTGGGGGTACGACAAGACCACCGTCGAGGACATCGCCCAGCGGGCCGGGGTCGCCAAGGGCACGATCTACCTGCACTGGAAGACGCGCGAGGAGCTGTTCTCCGCGCTGCTGCGCCGCGAGCGGGTCGAGATGATCACCGAGGTGCGGCGGCGGATCACCGAGGGCCCCGGCACGCTCCGCGACCTGCTCGCCCTGCTCGCCGCCGAGCTGCTGGGCAGGCCCCTGATGCGGGCGAGCCTGCTGGGCGACTCGGCGGTGCTGGGCAGGCTCACCCGCCGCAAGCGGGAGGACCGGGCCGCCGAGGAGCTGGGCGGCGACTTCCAGACCTACCTCGGCACGCTGCGCGAGCACGGCGCGCTGCGCGGCGACCTGTCGCCGGCCGAGCAGGTGACCACGATCGTCTCGGTGCTGTACGGGTTCCTGATCGTCTCGCAGATGATGCCGGACGGGTACCGCCCCTCCGACGAACGGCTGGCGCAGCTGATCGCCGACGCCGGTGGCCGGGCGGTGGAACCCGAGAGCCCGATCGCGGCCGGCGCCGCCCGCGCGGCGGCACGGGCCACCCTGGACTACGTCGACGCCGCCGTGGAGAGCGCGCAGCGGAAGCTGCGCGTCTCCCTCGGCAGTGAGGAGAGCACGCGGTGAGGATCCTCCCCCTGGACGACGAGGCGGCCGACCTCGCACTGACCGGCGGCAAGGGGGCCTCGCTGGCCCGGCTGGCCCGCGCCGGGCTGCCGGTCCCCGCCGGGTTCCACGTCACCACCGAGGCCTACCGCGACTTCGTCGCGCGCGACGGCCTGAACGAGCAGATCATGGAGGCCGTCTCCGGCGCCTCCCCGGACGAGGCCGCGCGGCGGATCGCGGCGCTCTTCGCCGGGCGGGAGATGCCCGCCGGGCTCGTCGCCGAGATCCGCGCGGCCCACGCCGGTCTCGGCGACGACGTGCCGGTCGCCGTACGGTCGTCGGCCACCGCCGAGGACCTGCCCGGGATGTCGTTCGCCGGGCAGCAGGACTCCTACCTCAACATCCGCGGCGACGCCCTGCCGGACGCGGTCAGGCGCTGCTGGGCCTCGCTCTGGACCGCCCGCGCCATCGCCTACCGGGTCTCGAACGGCGTCCCGCACGACGACGTCGCCCTGGCCGTGGTGGTCCAGGAACTCGTGGACGCCGACGCGGCGGGCGTGCTGTTCACCGCGAACCCGGTGACCGGGGCCCGCGACCAGCTGATGGTCAACGCCGCCTGGGGGCTGGGCGAGGCCGTCGTGGGCGGGCAGGTCACGCCCGACACCGTCGTCGTGGGCGTGCCCGGGGGTGAGGTCGTCGAGGAGCGGACCGGCGACAAGACCGTCATGACGGTCCGCGTGCCCGGCGGCACCCGCGAGGAGCCGGTCCCCGTGGAGCTGCGCCGCCGTCCCGTCCTCGACCGGGCCCAGATCGCGGACCTGGCACGGCTCGCGGCGAGGATCGAGGAGCTGTACGGAACGCCCATGGACGTGGAGTGGGCCAGGCGGGCGGGGGCGTTCCTCGTCCTGCAGGCCCGCCCGATCACCCGCCTCGGCCCGCAGGTCGAGGAGTGGAACGACAGCCTGACCGGCGACTACCTGTGGACCTCCGCCAACCTCGGCGAGGCCGTTCCCGACGTGATGACGCCGTGCACCTGGTCCCTGGTGCAGATCTTCATCTCCGAGGCGATGGCGGCGTCCCAGCTGCCGGGTTTCAAGGTCGTGGGCAACATCGGCGGCCGGTTCTACATGAACCTGAGCGTCGCGTTCTCGGTGGCCCGCGCGCTGGGCATGGGCCGCAGGGTCGGCGCCATCGAGCAGGTCTTCGGCAGGCTGCCGCCCGGGGTGGAGGTGCCGCTGCTGCCCGTCTCGCGCCTGCGGATCGTCAGGACCGTGCTGCCGGTCGCCCTCGCGGTCCGCAGGCGGGTCGCGGCCGGGACGCGCGTGATGCCCGCCTTCCTCGCCACGGCACGGCGGCGCTGCGAGGCGCTGCGCGAGCGGGCCGCCACCGCCGCGACCGCGGGCGAGCTGGTGGTGCTCTGGGAGTCGGAGCTGCTGCCGTACTTCGTCCAGGCCTGCCGGGTGATGGAGGCCGCCGGGCGCCAGGGCGGCCTGGCGCTGGTCATGACCCGCCAGAGGCTGTACAGGCTGGCCGGCGAGACCGACGCCGAGGCCATGCTCACCGGGGCGGGCGACGACGGGGAGCTGGCCAGCCTCGGCACGATCGTCGGGCTGGAGCGGCTCGCCGCCGGGGAGATCGACCGGGAGACCTTCGCCCGCCTGTACGGGCACCGCGGCGCGCACGAGTTCGAGGTCTCCATGCCCAGGCCCGGGGAGGACCCCGGCTGGATCGACGCGCAGCTCGCGGCCATGTCCGCGGACGGCGGGCGCACGTCCGCCCTGTTCGACCGCCGCCGGCAGGCGCGCGACGCGGCCTGGAGGCGCTTCGCGGAACGCCACCCCCGCAAGGTGACCCGGACGCGGGCGCGCCTGGCCCGGTGGAACACCGTCGTCCGCGACCGGGAGACGTCCCGCTCGGAGGTGATCCGTACCTTCTGGGCGCTGCGCGCCTTCGTGCTGCGGGCCGGTGAGCTCACCGGCCACGGCGAGGACCTGTTCTTCCTGTCGATCCAGGAGATCCTGGCCGTGCTGCGCGGTGACGAGGGGCCCCTGGCGAAGGTCGCCGTCCGGCGGGCGACCTACGAGCGGTACGCGGCGCTGCCCGTCTACCCCACGGTGATCGTCGGCAGGTTCGACCCGGTCCGCTGGGCCGCCGGCGCCGACCGGCGCGGCGACCTGTTCGACGCCCGCGGCTCCGTCACGCCGGTGAGCGAGACGGTGACCGGTTTCCCGGGCTCCCCCGGCGTCGTCGAGGGCGTGGCCCGCGTCCTGACGGGCCCCGAGGAGGGCGACCGGCTCGCGCCCGGCGAGATCCTGGTGACGACGCTGACCAACATCGGCTGGACCCCGATGTTCCCCCGCGCCGCCGCCGTGGTGACCGACATGGGCGCCCCCCTGTCACACGCCTCGATCGTCGCCCGCGAGCTGGGCATCCCGGCGGTGGTCGGCACCGGGAACGCGACCATGCGCCTGCGCGACGGCGACCGGATCAGGGTCGACGGCGAGCGCGGCACGGTCGAGGTGCTGGCGCCCTGAGCCCTGCGCGGCCGGTCCGGCCGGTCCGGCGCGGCACGGCACGGCACGGGGAAGCACGGCACGGTCGGAGCGATCGGAGCGGCACGGGGCAGCGCGGCGCGGACGCTCCGGCCGGGGACGTGCCCCGCGCTCACCGCGGTCGTTCGCCGGGCAGGTCCTGGAGCACGCTCCCCAGGGGGCCGGAGCCCTCCCCCTGGGGGAGCAGGGCGTCGACGACGTCACCGGGCCGGAGCCCCTTCTGCGTGAGGTGGCCGTTCACCGCGAGCTCGGCCAGGCCGTGGGCGGTGGCCAGCAGGGCCATGATCCGGGCGTGGGTCACCGTCGCGTCCCCGGCGGCCTCCAGGCCGAGCGCGGTCATCACCTGGTCGATCGCCTCCTCCAGCTCGGGGTGGTCGCCCGCGCCGAACACCGAGGCGAACACCAGCCGGTACTCCTGGCGGTGCTCGGTGGCGTAGGCGATGTAGCTCAGGTAGAAGGCCCGCAGCCGGGCGCGCCGGTCGCTCTCGCGCAGCACCTGTCCCGCGACGTGCACGCTGAGGTCGGTGATGACCCGTACGGCGAGCGCCGCCAGCAGCGCGGTCTTGTCGGCGAAGTGCCGGTAGGGGGCGGTGCGCGACAGGCCGGTCAGGTCGCCGACGGCGCGCAGTGTCACCGCGTCCAGGCCCTCCTCGCGCAGCAGCCGCAGCGCGCTCTCGATCAGGCGGTTCCTGGTGTCGTCGGCCACCCGATCCACCCCTCCCTCATGCTGTGTTGACAACGTCAACGTAGCTGGTTGACACTGTCAACATGAAGTTGACGACGTCAACCGGAGAGACATGAAGATCACCGTGAACGGTCTGCCCGCGACGGTGGACGCCTCCCCCGACGACCCCGTCGTGGACGTCCTGCGCGAGGAACTCGGCCTGACCGGCACCAAGGCGGCCTGCCGTACCGGCGTCTGCGGGGCGTGCACGGTCCTGGTGGACGGCGTCCCCCAGGTGAGCTGTCTGCTTCCGGCGGCCGTGCTGGAGGAGCACGAGATCACCACCGCCGAGGGGCTCGACCACCCCGTCCAGCGGGCGTTCGCGGCCCACGACGGCCTGCAGTGCGGCTACTGCACCCCCGGGTTCGCGGTGGAGGCGGCCGCCTTCGTCGACGCCTGGCGCGACGGTCACGGCGACACGGCACCGCCGCGCGAGCGGATCGCCGCGGCCCTGGCCGGTCACCTGTGCCGGTGCGGGGCCTACGAGGGGATCCTCGCGGCGGTCGCGGCCGCCTGCCGGGGCGAGCACGACGACCCGGCCGGCGCGCCCGCCCGCGTGGAGGCGATGGACAAGATCACCGGCCGGGCCCGCTACACCACCGACGTACGCGAGGACGGCATGCTGGAGGGGGTCGTCATCCGCTCCACCGAGGCGCACGCCCGCGTCACCGGCGTGTCCGCGGACGCCGCCCACGTGGTCGACCTGCTCCCGCCCGACCGCGTCGTCCGCTACGCCGGCCAGCCCGTCGCCGCCGTCGCCGCCCCCACCCGGCGCGAGGCCCTGGCGATCGCGCAGGCCGCCCGGATCGGCTACGAACCGCTGCCGGCCGCCCTCGGCGACGGCGCCGCCGACCCGGGCGCCCCGCTCGTCTACGAGGACGAGGCCGCCCGCGGGCGCGCCCCCAGCTCCAGCGAGGGCGTGAGCCTGCCCGGCGCCTGGAACGGCAACGTGCGCGGCCCCTTCACCCGGGCGAGCTGGCGCGGGCGCACCGCCGCCAGGCGGATCGAGGCCGCGCGCCGCACAGGCGACCCCCGCCTGGTGAGCGGCACCTTCACCACCGCCGTGCAGGTGCACACCCCGATGGAGCCGCACGCCTGCGTCGCCCGCTGGGACGCAGGCGGCGACCTGCACCTGCACCTGTCCACCCAGACCGTCGGCATGGCCGCCGAGCAGGCCGCCCGCAGGTGGGACCTGCCCGTCTCCCGGGTGCACGTCGTCGCCGACCACGTCGGCGGCGGCTTCGGCGCCAAGAGCGGCGTCACCGTCGAGACGATCGCCGCCGTCGAGCTCGCGCGGGCCTGCGGCGCCCCGGTGCGGGTGGTCTTCGGCCGCGCCGAGGAACTGACCGACGCGGGCGGCCGTCCCGGCAGCCGTACCGTTCTCGACCTGCTCGCCGACGACCGGGGGGACCTCGCCGCCCTGTCCGTGGACGTCCACGGGCGCGGCGGCGTGGCCGTCGGATCGGCCGTCGCGATGCTCGCCCGGCTCATGTACGGCACGGCGCCCCGGAGGCTGCGCGACCATGACGTGGTCACCAACGAGCCGCCCGGCGCCCCGTTCCGCGGTCCGGGCGGGGCGCCCCTGCTCTGGGCGCTGGAGCAGGCGGTGGACGAGGCCGCCCACCGCCTCGGCGAGGACCCCGTCGCGCTGCGCCGCCGCTGGGACGGCAACCCTAAGCGGCGCGCCCTGTACGACGTGGCCGCCGCCCTGCCGCAGTGGACCGGCAGGCCGCGGACCGGCACCGGGACGGGCCGCTTCCGCCGGGGCGTCGGGGTGGCCGCCGCGAACTGGCCCTACATCCTCGATCCGGGCACCGAGGTGGAGCTGCGCGTCGAGGGCGGCACGGTGGTGGCCGCCACCGCCACCCAGGACATCGGGACCGGCATCCGCAGCGTCATCGCGGCCGTGCTGGCCGAGGAGCTCGGCCTGCCGGCCGGGCGGATCCGCGTCGAGATCGGCAGGACGGGCACCGTGCACGGGCCGCCCTCCATCGGCAGCCGTACCACCACCTCGGTCGCCCCGGCCGTCCGCGACGCGGCACGGCGCCTGCGGGAGGTGGGGCTGACCGACGGCGCCCGGGTCGTCGGCGGGCGCCGTCGCGACCGGCGCGGCTACCTGACCCCGTTCCCGGTGGGCGGGATGGCCCTCGGCCGGGGCTTCAGCGGATCCGTCCACGTCACCGAGGTCGAGGTCGACACCCGGCTGGGCGTCGTCCGGCCGCTGCGGGTGTGGGCCGGCATGGCGGTGGGTCACGTCTACGCCGAGCGCCTGGCGCGCAGCCAGTGCGAGGGCGGCGTCGTCCAGGGCATCGGCTACGCGCTGTACGAGGAGCGCCTGGTCGACCCGGTGACCGGGACCGTGCTCACCACCGACCTGGACCGCTACCGCATCCCGGGCATCGGCGACACGCCCGAGATCACCGTGCACTTCCACCGGGACGGGTGGGACCACGTCAACGGCCGCGGCGTCGGCATCGGTGAGATCTCCACGATCGGCGTGGCCGCCTCGGTGGGCAACGCCGTGCACAACGCCACCGGCTGGCGCCCCCGCGACCTGCCCATCCGCCCCGACCGGCTCCTCGAAGGGATCTCCCGTTGACCTCCTGCCCGCGGCCCGTCCGCGCCCTCACCCCGGGAGGCGTCCGATGAGGGCGCTCGCCGACCTCGAACAGGCCGCGCGGCGCGGCGGCGAGTTCCGCGCCGGCGGCACCGACCTGATGGGCCGCCGCGCGGCCGGGCCGCACGTGGACCTGCGCGGCCGGCCGGAGCTGTCCGGTGTCACCCGGCTGCCGGACGGCTCGACCAGGATCGGCGCGCTGACCACGGTCGCCCGCGTCGCCCGCGACGCCGGTCTCGGCGCGGACCATCCCTGCCTGACGCTGACCGCGGCCGCCCTGGCCACCCCCCAGATCCGGGAGGCGGCCACCGTCGGGGGCAACCTGCTGCAGCGCAACCGCTGCGCGTACTTCCGCACGCCCGTCCCCTCCTGCCACCAGAACGGCGGCGACCGCTGCCCGGCCCGGATCGGGCTCGCCCCGAACGCGGCGCTCGCCGAGACCGGCCCGTGCATCGCCCCGCACCCATCCTCGCTCGCGGTGGCGCTGCTCACCTGCGACGCCGTCGTCGAGGTCCACGGCCGCGACCCGTTCCCGCTCCCCGGCCTGTACGGGGACGGCTCGGACCCCTCCCGCGACCACCTGCTCGGCCCGGGGGAGATCCTCCGCGCGGTCGTCCTGCCGCCGCCGGTGCCGGGCGGGCGGGCCGCCTACCATCGGGCGATCTCCCGGGCCGAGGCCGAGTGGCCGGTGGTCGAGGTGGCGGCGCGGCTGGTGGCCGACGGTGGCCGGATCGTCCTCGCCAGGGTCGCCGCGGGGGGCGTCACCCGCGTCCCGGTACGCCTGCCCGGCGTCGAGGAGGCGCTCCTGGCCGGGGAGCCCCTCGAACGGGCGGCCGGCCGGGCCACGGACCGCCACGCCCCGGTGGCCCGCGGCCGTCACGGGCTCGCGCTGCTCACCGGAACCGTCCTGGAGGTCCTGGAGCGCGCCACCGGACAGGCGGCGACCGGCGGCCGGTGACACCGCGCCCGCCTTCGGCTCCCGGCGTGCCTCCCGGGGCGGGGCGGCCCCCGTGCGGGCCGGGCGGGCGAGGGACGCGCCGCGCGCCGGATAATCGGAGGCGCGCCGGATGCCCGCCCTGTTACCGTCGAGGGGATCCCGCCGGACGACGTCCGGCGACGAGCGTGGAGGAAGCCATGGCAGCCCGGGATTCGATACCGGGCCATCACGTCGCACCGGCCGTTCCGGCCCGGTGACGATCGCGTCCGACCCCCGAGCGGTGGTCGGCGAGCCTCGTGGTGCCCGGTGATGTCGCGATCATTTCGATGCACAGCACCGTAGGAGCCCTGCCTTGTCACACGACACCTCGTCCGCGTGGTACGCGGACTTCTTCACCGAGCTTCCGAACGAGTTCTGGCGGCGCGCCGTGCCGCCGGAGGCCACCGCGGCCGAGGCCGACTTCATCGAACGTCACCTCGGGCTGAGGCCCGCCTCCCGCATCCTGGACTCCCCCTGCGGCAGCGGTCGGCACACGCTGGCGCTCGCCGCGCGCGGACACCGCGTGAGCGGGGTGGACATCTCGGCCGAGGCCATCGGGTACGCCCGGCGGGCCGCGGCCGAGGCCGGTCTCGACGTCGAGCTCGCCGTCGCCGACATGCGGGACGTCCCGCGTGACGGCTCGTTCGACGCCGCCGTCTGCATGGGCAACAGCTTCGGCTACCTGGACCTGGGGGGGGGGGGGGGGGGGGGGGGGGGGGTGGGGTGGGGAGGGGGGGGGGGGGGGGGGGGGGGGGGGGGGGGGGGGGGGGAGGAGGGGGGGGGGGG
>NZ_JBVJIA010000033.1:81388-88163 GCF_055586505.1 Streptosporangium sp. NPDC050148
GGGTGTCACGGGCGCGGGTCCGTTCTCGATGGCGAGCGCACCGTCGCCGACGGGCGGAACGCCCCGCGGGACGGCTCGTTCGACGCCGCCGTCTGCAGGGGCAACAGCTTCGGCTACCGGGACCTCGCGGGCGCCCGCGAGTTCGTCGCCGCGCTCGCCGCGGCGGTGCGGCCGGGCGGCGGCCTGGTGGTGGACTTCAACGCCGCCGCCGAGTCCGTCCTGCCGGGCTACCGGGGGGAGCCGCGCCGCATGGAGGCGGGCGGCATCGTCGTGACCACGACGACCGGGTACGACGCCGCCCGCAGCGTCCTGCTCAGCAGGTACCACTTCCGCAGGGGCGCGGAGGAGTTCGAGTCGACCGCGCTGCACCACGTGTACACCAGCGCCCACCTGGGCGGGCTGCTCACCGAGGGCGGGTTCGTCGACGTCGGGCTGTTCGGCGGGCCGGACGACGCGCCCTTCGGGATCGGCTCGGGCCGGTTGCTGCTGACCGCGCGCCGGGCCGCGGGCCCGGGACCGGCCACGGCGTGAGCACCGGCCGCGGCGGGCGGCACCGGGGCTCCCGCCCCTCGCGCTCGCCGCGGCCGGACCGCCGTGAGAGCGTCCGCGGACGTGTGCGTGAGCGCATCCGCGAACGCGTTCCGTGAGCGCGTCCGCGGACGTGTCCGTGAGCGCGTTCCGTGGACGCTGCCCGCGGACGCGTCCCGGAGGTCGCCGGGGACCCACCCCGGGGTGAGGGACGTGAGGTTCGGGGAAGGCCGTACCGCATGAGAGTCACACTGATCCGCGGGGACATCACCGAGCAGGACGCCGACGCCGTCGTCAACGCCGCCAACTCCTCACTCCTGGGTGGCGGCGGGGTCGACGGGGCCATCCACCGGCGCGGCGGCCCGGCGATCCTGAGGGAGTGCCGCGAGCTGCGCGCCTCCCGCTACGACCGCGGGCTGCCGACGGGACAGGCCGTGGCCACCACCGCGGGCGACCTGCCGGCCCGCTGGGTCATCCACACCGTCGGGCCGGTGTACTCCTCCACCGAGGACCGGTCGGACCTGCTCGCCTCCTGCTACCGCGAGTCCCTGCGCGTCGCCGACGAGCTCGGCGCGGCCGTCGTCGCCTTCCCGGCCGTGTCCGCAGGGGTCTACGGCTGGCCCGTCGGCGACGCCGCCCGGATAGCGGTCGAGACCGTTCGCACCACCCCGACGAAGGTGACCGATGTCCGGTTCGTCCTGTTCAACGAGGAGGCGTACACCGCCTTCGAACGGGCCCTCGACACCGGGGAGAACGGGGGGTCCTGAGGAGCCCCGGGGTTCGCGGGGCTCCTCGGCCGCGTCCCGTCGCTTCCACATGATCTCTGTAAGGGTTATAGTTCGGTTTATTCGGTTACCGAGGCGGGGGAAGAGCGTGCGGATCTCCATCACCGACTACGCGGCCGGGGCGACCCTGGCCGGCGATCTGGCCAACACCTCGCCCACCGTGCAGGCGGTGACGGGCGAGGCCCTGCCGACCCCCGAGACGTTGACGGAGTTCCTCACGGAGCACGGGCTGCGGCTCGACGCCATGGCCGGCGGACGGGTGCCGTCCCGCGACGACGTCCGCGAGGTCCACCTGCTGCGCCGGGAGGTGCGCGGCGTCGTGGAGACCGAGACGGAGGATCAGGCCGTCGCGGGCGGCGCCGTGCTGGCCGGGCGGGCGGGACTCAGGCCCGTGCTGCAGCGTGACCCCGGCGGGCGGTGGCAGTGGTACGTCCCGACCAGGCCGGGCGCGCCACTGGCCGAGGAGCTGGCCGCGTTCGTCGGCATCGGGCTGCTCGGCGCCGTCCGGGCACTCGGGCACGGCCGGTTCCGCGCCTGCGCCGCCCCGGGCTGCCGCGGGGTGTTCGTCGACATCAGCCGCGGGGGGCGTCGCGTCTACTGCAGGCCGGACGTGTGCGGTAACCGGATCAATGTTGCCAATCACCGCGAAAGGCGGCGGCTTGGCAGCGCCGCTCACTGAAGGACGTCAGGAGAACCCCATGAACGACCCCCTGAACGGCACGACGGCCCGTCCGCCGGGCGGCCCGCCGCTCGATGGCGCCTTCCGGCTCCCCGACGGCACCTGGATCCGCGGCCGCGGCCTTCGCCGTCCACCGCCCGAGGGGCCCGTCCCCGACTTCGGCCTCTACCTGGGCTCCGACCGGCTCCGCCGCCGCCACGAGGGCGGGCTGACGTGGCCGCACGCGTGGATCCGATGGTCCGACTTCCTGCTGCCCCGCGACCGCGACGCGGCCGTGGAGCAGATCCGCGCGCTGTACGAGCGGGCGCGGGCGGGCGCCGCGGTGGAGGTCGCCTGCGGGGGCGGCGTCGGCCGCACCGGCACGGTCGTCGCCTGCCTGGCCGTCCTGGCCGGCCTCGACCCGGCCGACGCCGTCGCCTGGACACGTGAGCACCACCACCGCCGGGCCGTCGAAACCCCGTGGCAGCGCCGCTGGGTACTGCGCTTCCCATCGCCCGTCCACCCGGAGCCACCCGACTAGACCGTGTCGTCACGGCGTCACCGGCGTCACGGCCACATCGGCGGATCGACGGGTCGGCACGCGCTTGATAAACGCGGCCATCTGGAAGGATTCACCCCGTGGTCACCGTGTGATCACCGTCCGGCACGCATATCCCGGCCGCCGGAAAACGGCGCGTCACCGTTGACCGGATAAGCGGACACGGGGGGCGAATCATCACGGACCGAATTCGCGTCCCGGGGATATCCCCGCCACGGTCCGGCCCCTCCGGCCCTGGTCAGCACCCCTCTCCCATTAATCCCGACATCTCATATTTAAACCGGAAATTTCTACAAAGCTCGACGTGTCCACCTTCACCGATCCCGATGTAATCGCCATATGCCGCCCTGCCGCTATCTGTCCCAAGAATCCTCCCGTATCGTTGTGGCGTGACGGCAGAGAAGAGACGCCAGCACGACCAGGAGTTTCACGACGGGGCCGGCCGGATCGCCAGGGAGACCCGGCGGCTCATCTCCCAGGTGGCCCGCGAAACGGGTGTCAGCGAGGACGCGCTGAGAGAGTCGGTCGCCGGCGACCTCGGCGAACCGCACCCGGTGCCCGGTACCGGACCGGAGACGTCCGGGCCCGGAGGAACGGCCCACCGGCCCGCCGGGCGTCCAGGGCTCGACGGGCACCTGGAGGACACCGGGCATCCGGAGCACGCGCCTCCGGAGCCGCCACCGGCCCCGCGCCTGATGGGGGGATGCGTCATCTGACAGGACGCCCGCGGCCTCGGCCGTGTCCGTGAGGACGTCGCCCGGGCCGGTCCGGGACGCGACCGCGTCCACCGGCCCGCGAGCGCGTCCGGACACCGCACCGAGGCACATCTCGTCACACGCCGGGGTTCTCGACCGGGCGCGGTCCTTCCTTCCCGCCCGCCGGAGAACCCCGGCGTCTCCCTGCCCGCAGCGGGGAGGCCACGACCCGGACACGCCGGCGTGTCACGCTCGGCACGCCGGCCTCACGAAGAAGGTTTCATGATCAGCATTCACGCCCTCGTCGGTATCGCGACGGTGGCCTTCGGGATGGTCATCTCACCGGGCCCCAACATGATCTATCTGATCTCACGGACCCTGACCCAGGGACGCCGGGCCGGGTTCATCTCGCTGCTCGGCGTCGCGGTCGGCTTTTTCGTCTACATGGCCGCGACGGCGGCGGGGCTCTCCACGATCTTCGCCCTCGTCCCGCAGCTCTTCACCGCCATCAAGATCGCGGGAGCCGCGTACCTGCTCTGGCTGGCCTGGCAGGCGGTCCGGCCGGGCGGGCAGTCGGTCTTCACCCCGAAGGACCTGCCCGAGGACCCTCCGCGCAAGCTCTTCACGATGGGGCTGGTCACCAACCTCCTCAATCCCAAGATCGCCATTCTCTACATCTCGCTGCTCCCGCAGTTCGTCGACCCCGAGCGCGGCAACGTCGCGGCGCAGAGCCTGATCCTGGGGCTCACCCAGATCTGCGTGGCCCTGACCATCAACGGCCTGATCGTGCTCACTGCGGGCTCCGTGGCCGGCTTCCTGACCGGACGGCCGTTCTGGATCCGCGTCCAGCGCTACCTGATGGGCACGGTCCTGGCCGGGCTCGCCCTCAGCATCGCCGCGGACCGGTGACCTGCCGCCGGGCGCCCCGTCCGGGCGCCCGGCAGCACGACATCTAGCGGCCTGGCCGCTTTAGGACTTCCTGAGACAGTTGTCCCATCTCATCGCAGTCAGCATCGTCTAGTCATGGATCTGGCGATCGCCGAAGAACGTCTCGCCTGAGCGACTCGGGCACCGCTGACTGATGGGACCCCTTCGATGACATCCTCAATTCGGCTCACTCACCACCGCCTGGAGGACGGAACTCGTGATCTGCTCGGCAAGGAGATCACCGAGCGCGTCACCGCGGCAGAGCTGGAACCGGACGCGGACGAGGCCATCCTCGCCCGTATCGGCGCGCAGGCACTGAGCCGCTACCTGGCCGGGGAGATCCTGCACGGCATCCACATGTTCTCGGTGACGGCCCGCCACGCGCTCCTCCTGCAGAACCTGCCCACCCAGAGGTTCCCCGCCACCCCGGTCAACGGGTTCGGCACGGAGACCGAACTGGCCGTGATCAACGCCCTCCACTTCGGCCTGATCCAGCTCCTCGGGATCACACCGTTCGCGGTGAGCTACGAGAACGACGGACGGCTGATCCGCAACGTGATCCCCAACCCGGCCGCGTCCGGCACCGCCAGCTCGTGGGGAGCGGACTCCGAGTTCTTCTGGCACACCGACAATCCCCACCTGCCCTTCGGTGACGCGGGCGCGAACCCGCGCCTGTACGTCCCGCGCTACCTGACCTTCTACGCGGTACGCAACGAGGAACGGGTACCGACCGAGCTCGCGGCCATGGAGGACGCCGTCGGCCGGCTCGACGAGCTCACGCAGCGCCGGCTCCAGTCCCCCTCGTACGAGGTGAACCCTCCGGCGTCGAACGACGCGGGGGCGGCGGGGGCACGCCCGCTGAGCGACACCGCGCTGCTGGAGCAGAGCTCGGAGGGGCTGCGGGTCCGCTACGACCGCGGCACGACCGGGGCACGCACCGCCGAGGCGGGCGCCGCGCTCCGGACCTGGTCCGACACGCTGGCGGCCATGCCGTCGAAGGAACTCTGCCTGGAGCCCGGCGACTTCATGATCTTCGACAACTACCGGGTCCTGCACCGCCGGAAGGCGTTCCGGCCGATGCCGCCCCAGAACGCGCGCTGGCTGCGCCGCTGCTACGCGAGCTGACGACAGAACCGAGGAGATGGAGAATGGGAATGTTTCGAGTGGCGATGATCGGTGGCCGGCCCGCCCCGGTGACGGGTGCGAAGGAACTGGGCATCGACGTGGTGCTCGTCCACCAGGAGGGCATGTACGACCCGGCGATCGCGGCGCACTGTGAGCGGATCGTGCACGCGCCCATCGACGACGGCCCGGCGATCCTCGAGGTCCTGCGGCCGCTTCACGAGGAACGCCCCTTCGACCGGGTCCTCACCACCACCGAACCCGCGGGCGAGTCGACCGGGTACGTGGTGGACGCGCTGGGCCTGCCGGGGGTCACCGAGGCCACGGCCCGCGCCCTGAGGGACAAGACGCTGACCCGCAAGCTGCTCGCCGAGCACGACCTCAGCCCGGTGCGCTACCGGACGCTGAACAGCGCCGAGGACGCCACGGAGTTCCTGGAGTCGGTCGGCGGCCCGATCGTCATCAAGCCGATCGACGGCGCCGCCAGCCTGCACATCCACGTCGCCACGGGCGCCGACGAGGCGGTGCTGGCGTGGAAACACCTGCAGGAGGCGGGGATCACGTCGGCGATCGGCGAGGAGTTCCTGGAGGGACCGGTCGTCAGCGTCGACTCCTTCTCCCACGCCGGCCGGCACCTGCCCATCGGGTACTCCGAGTACCGGATGAACGACCGTTTCGTCGAGTGGGAGGTCAGCACGCCGAGCCGGGTCGCCGCGCCCTACCTCGACCAGCTCCGCGAGCTGACCCCCAGGCTGCTGGACGCCGTCGGCCTCACCGAGGGGCCCTCGCACAGCGAGTTCGTCCTCACCCCCGACGGCCCGCGGGTGCTGGAGTCCCACGCCCGGCTGGCCGGAAGCGGTGCGCCCGAGCTGGTCAGGCGCGCCTTCGGCCTGGACCTGGCGCGGATGATGCTCACCGTCCCGCTGGGGATCGACGAGCTGCCGCTCACCTCCCCCGAACCGATCAGGGGCGCGGCCGTGAGGTTCTTCACCCCCGACCCCGGCAGGATCGCGTCGATCACCGTCGACGAGGACATCCCGGCCGTGGTCAGGCGCATGGAGCCGGGCGAGGTGCCGAACGTCTTCCTGCCGTACCTGGAGACGCTGCTGGACGTCGAGGTGGGAGCGGTCGTCATCAAGAACGAGGGCGACGAGGTTCCCCCGCTGCTGACGGTCGCCGACTGCACCTCCGGATACGTGATCGCCTCCGGACGCGACGCCGCCGACGCGGTGGCCAAGTGCGACGCGGTCAACGACATGATCCGGTTCGAGATCGCCTGACCCGGACGGCCGGGGCCCGCGACCCCGGAGGATCCCAGACGACGGTACGCGGCCGGGCGCCGCTCTCCCCTGCTTTCACGCGCCCGGCCGACCAGTTCTGAAAGGAAGCCGATGACGGCCCTGCTCGTGCTGGAGGACGGACGTGTCTTCCACGGGACCCCCTACGGAGCCGAGGGGGAGACCTTCGGTGAGATGGTGTTCAACACGGGGATGACCGGCTA
>NZ_JBVJIA010000034.1:0-2163 GCF_055586505.1 Streptosporangium sp. NPDC050148
GGTGAGTTCTCCACGCGCCATGGCGATGGCCTACCAGGACGGCAAGCCACCGCGCAGGCGAATCCCCCTGATCTCAACTCCGTACAGGCCCTAGGTGTCCAGGGCTCCGGGTGTCAGGGCATCGCCACTGGACATCCCCCACAAGAAGCGATATATCTCGATCATGGCACGATCATCCTCATCCTCATCCTCCGGCGACGAGCTGCGCGCCTCGCTCGCGGCCCGCCGGGAGCTCGGCCCCGACTACGAGGACTCCCTGGTGGAGGGTTTCCTGGAGAAGATGGATCAGGAGATCGACAGGCGGGTGGACGAACGGCTCGCCGCGCGCGCCCCCGGGCAGGCCCCGGCGGTCTCCCCCTCGGTGGACGCGGGACAGCGGCTGGCGCTGGCCATCGTCTCCCTCGTGGGCGGCGTGTCGGCGACCATCGGGATCGGCTACTCCGAGGTGAGCGAGTCGCTCCTCGCGTTCGTCCTGACGCTCCTGTGGGTCGGGATCATCGGCGTGAACGTGTCGTTCGTCCTCGGGCGCCGCCGCCGGGGCTGACCGCCGCCTCTCCCGCTCCCTCGTCAGGCAGGCGGCACGTGGCGCCGCATGGGGACGTGGATCCTCGGGTACGGCGTGCGCTGCCGGCGGGGCGCCGCGTGCCGTCCCGGGTGCCGGGCACCTGCCCCTATTCCCTCTTTCCCTGTCGGGAATTTTACCGATCTTTCCAACAAAGACGGCACGGGACTGGTTGGAGCCGCGTCGCTCCTGGTTTACTCCTCGTTCATGTACGGGAAATCCGAGATCGCGCCACGGGGGCGTGGCACGCGTGACGTACGGGAGGTCGGTACACGGTGGTCGAGGTCAACACCGAAGCGCTCAAGGCCGCGACACGCGACCTGATCGACACCTTCGCCCCGATAGCCCAACAGGTCAGCACGCTGGCCCAGGGAACGCATCTCAGCCCCGTCCAGTGGGGCGCCGTCGGCGCGGCCACGGTGGCGCGCGAGTACGCCCCGGCCCGCGAGTACCAGGCCAAGCAGGCCGAGGACTTCGTCAAGTGCGTCAACGGGATCAACGCGGGGCTGCTCAGCGTGGTGCTGCACTACCGGCAGGCCGAGCTGGAGACCGCGACCGCGGCGAACGACACCGGGAAGATGATCGACCTGAAGTACTCGGTCTCGGCCGACAGGTCCGCCCTGGACGGGGCGACCAGGAACAAGGACCTGGGTCCCACCGACTGACCCGAGGAGGGGATGCCCCATGGCGGGCGAAGAGGTTCTCACCGGCGCCGGCATCGAGACCGCCGTCCTGGGCGGGATGAAGGCTCTGGGGAAGTACGGCCCCTCGTGGGCCGCCAGCCTGGCGAAGATCGAGCTGGCCGGGAAGCTGGCCAAACCCGCGGCGGGCGCGGCCGCCGTCTGGCTGCTCGCCCGGCCGTGGGACGACGAGGCGATCAGCAAGGTCTTCAACGACTGGCGCACCATCAACCTGAAGCTCTCCCACCTGCGGAACAGGGAGTGGGACACCAAGCTCAAGGCGGTCCAGGCCGCCTGGCCGGAGGGAGACGACCGCGCGGCCTTCGACCGGTTCATGGGAGTGGTCCACCAGGAGGTCCAGCAGCTGGAGACGGCCGCCCTGCAGATGGCCAACGCGGTGCAGAGCGCACAGTCCGACATCCACAAGATCGTCAATACCGCCGGCGTGGTCGTCAACAGCCTCCTCGGCATCATCATCGCCTCGGAGATCGCCCAGCTGATCGGCAAGCAGATGCAGGCCGCGGCGGCCGCGGCGGGACCGGCCGCTCCCGTGATCGCGGCACAGGGCAAGGCGCTCGAGGCCGCGGCCAAGGCCACCCAGGCCTCGTCCGGGCTCATCCTGATGGGCACGGCGGTCAACACGATCGTCGGCATCACCGCGTCCCTGCTCTTCAGCATGGGCAACCTGACCTCGCTGATGAGCATGGACAACCAGTTCCCGATGGCGCAGGCCAACCTCGACAGCGACGGCACGGACGGCAGGACGGACTTCGACGACATCACGCGCAGGAGCGTGTCCAGGTCGTCCGAGGGCTGGTCCTACGGCTGACCGTCCCTGGGGGGGGGGGGGGGGAGGGGGGGGGGGGGGGAGGCGGGGGGGGGGGGGGGGGGAGCGGTGGCTAGGGCGCGCGCGTCGTTACA
>NZ_JBVJIA010000034.1:2173-33106 GCF_055586505.1 Streptosporangium sp. NPDC050148
GCCCAGTCCGTGTTTTCCCCCCCTATGTCTGGGACGTGTTCTCCTCCTTTCCCCCCCCCCCCCCCTCCCCCCCCCCCCCCCCCACCCCCCCCCCCCCCCCCACCCCCCCCCCCCCCCCCCCCCCCCCCCCCCCCCCAGGACGGCCCGGATCAGCTCTCGTACCGGGCCCGCAGCTCCTGAAGGCTCCGCAGGGCCTCGGCGAGCTCGGGGTCGGCCGAGAGCCCGGCTCCCCCGTCCAGGCCCGGCAGCCGTCCCCGCAACGACTCGCCGAACCCCTCCATGCCGCCCAGCAGGGGGGCGAGCACCGCGTCCAGGCGCGCGGTCGCCGCCTTCGACGCCTCGGTCACGGCCTCCATGATGGCCTCGGAGAGCGCCTCCGAGCCCAGCCGCATGGCCCTGGGGTTGATGTCCACGCCCAGCAGGGCCCCGCCGGGGGCGACCTCCACGGAGACCAGCCCGTCGGCCGCCTCACCCCGGGCACGCAGGTCGCCCAGCTCCTTGAGCATCCCCTCGTACTGCAGCGAGAGGGCGTCGAACCCCTCGGTCAGCCGGTCCACCTCGGGGTTACCCGTCCGCCAGGAGCGGCCGTCAGGCGTGGTCATGCGTTCCTCCCGGAAACGACTCGCGATCAGAGTTCCTTGAAAGATCTAACACCTCTCCGACCGGTGGGGCGCTCACGGGGTCAGGACATCCCCGACACCGCTAATCGGCCCGGCCGAAAAGATCCCGGCCGTGGGGACGGGCGGGCCGGGCACGGGAGAGACGGTCCGGCGGGCGTGAAGACGCGGGCGCACCGGCGACGGGAGCGCGGAGGGGGGGAGGGCGGGCGCCGGACGGGCTCGCGCGCGTACGGGATGACGGGGCGTACGGGACGACGGGTAGGTCCGCCCCGGAGCCGCCACGGCGGCGGGACCGGGCACTCGACGGGACGGACCGTACGGCCACCTGTTGCTCGCCGGGCCCAGGCGCTGGCGCGCCACCAGGACGGCGGCATCCGGTCGGGCCGCAGAGCGCGGCCGGCCGGGCAGATGGTCTGACCCCTCTTTCAGGAAGGTGAGACACCCCCCACAGGTGAAGACGCCGAAACGGGCACCAAAGGATGCTTCGCCCACCAAGATTTTTCCGCGTCCGAGTCCGGGGCCCCTGCCGGCCGCTTCGCGGCGCTGCCGGGCATACCGCTCACCGCATAGGCTGGCGGCATGGACAAGGTGGTAAAGAGCGACGCCGAGTGGCGCGTCCAGCTCTCTCCCGAGGAGTTCCGCGTGCTCCGCCAGGCCGGGACCGAGCGCCCCTACACCGGGGAGTACGTCGACACCAGGACCGTGGGCGTCTACAGCTGCCGGGCCTGCGGCAGCGAGCTGTTCCGGTCCGACACCAAGTTCGACAGCCACTGCGGCTGGCCGAGCTTCTACGAGCCGTCGGAGTCGGAGGCGGTGACGCTGATCGAGGACCGCTCGATGGGCATGACCCGCGTCGAGGTCCGCTGCGCCACCTGCGACTCGCACCTCGGCCATGTCTTCCACGGCGAGGGCTACGGCACGCCCACCGACGATCGCTACTGCATCAACTCGGTCTCCCTGAGGCTGGAACCCGCCGAGTGACCCACCGCCGCTCGCCCGCCGGGACCCACCGGCGGCGGGCGGCCCGGCGGATCCGGGGTTCCCACGTCCCGGGGCCCCTCAAGGCCCCGGCGCGGACCCCCCGGCCTCCGGACGGGCCGGGCCCGTCCCGGAGGGGACGGGCGGCACCACGCGTAGTATTCGAAGGCCTCCGCAGCGTGTCTCCTAAGGAGCCCCCGTGCATCTCCGCCACAGGTGGGAGGTCATCGAGACCATCGGCCAGGTGATCACCCAGCGCTGCACGATCTGCGGCAGGACCAGGGTCAGGGTGACCACCACGCGGCGCGGTGCGGGCTACTTCCCCTGCTTGGGGTACGTCAGGCGGCAGTCGGGATCGTCCGGGCCGAGCATGTTGGCCAAGACCGGATTCCCGTTCTCCCCGAACTCGGCCTGGACGAAGACCACCGGGCTGGGCGTGCCGAGCTCTCCGACGAGGTAGTCGACCCCGGCCTCGCAGAGCGTGACGGCCTGCTTGGAGTTGTCCGCCGTCTCCGGCAGGTCGGTGTATATCCGGAGATATCCGCCGACCATTCGGACGTCCTTGACCCGCTTGCTCGCCTTGTGACCCTTGAAGTAGGCCACCGCGCCCTTGTCGGTGTGCTTGGACGGCCCCGAGGCCTTCATCTCCCTGGCCTTCTGCCGCTTCCTCTCCGCCTCGGCCCGCTCCGCGGCGCTCTCCTTCTTCTCGGCCTTGTCGGCCTTCCCGGTGTTCCCGGCGTTCTCACGGTCGACCTCGGCCGCCACCACGGTGCCGCCCGCGGGTGCCGCGGGCCGGGCCGCGGCAGGGGCCGGACCGCCCGGGGCCGCCGCCCGGGCCACCCCGCTCCCGGGGGCCTCCTCGTCGGGGAACCAGACCCCGCCGATCGCGAGGACGCCCACCGCCAGCGCGGCGATGCCCGCCGAGACGTCGAGGACGCGTGAACGTGTCTGCTTTCTCCGGCGCCCTCGAGCACGCCGCCTGGATCGTGCCAGAGCTTCGCCCCTTTTCACCCTTGGCCTCACATCGACAGGTGATTTTCACCGAGTATGGCAAATCAAAGGGGCGGTAAAGAGACTCTCACGAGATTATTTTCGTCCGGTCCCCCCGGGGGACGCGTTCCGTCCCTTCCGTCCCTGCCGTCGCGCTGAGGGACCCGCCCTCACGCCCGCGGGACCTGCCCTCGCGCCAGAGGAAGGGCGGCCCGTACGGCCGCGACGACACCACGCCCCGCGGAGGCGGGGCGTGGGGACGGGAACGGGGACGGGGATCCGGGCTAGGGCAGCGCGGCGATCAGCTCGGCGGCCGGCTTGCGCACGCCCGTGTAGAAGGGCGTCTCCTCGCGGGTGTGCCGCCGGGCCTCGGCACCGCGCAGGGTGCGCATCAGGTCGACGATCCGGTGCAGCTCGTCGGCCTCGAAGGCCAGCATCCACTCGTAGTCGTTCAGCGAGAAGCAGGCGACGGTGTTGGCGCGCACGTCGGGGTAGTCACGCGCCATCCTGCCGTGCTCGGCGAGCATCCGGCGGCGGTCGGCGTCGTCCAGGAGGTACCACTCCAGGGAACGCACGAACGGGTAGACGCTCACGTACCCGCGGGGCTCCTCCTCGGCCAGGAAGGCCGGGATGTGCGACTTGTTGAACTCGGCCGGGCGGTGCAGCGCCATGGCCGACCAGACCGGCTCCGACAGCCGCCCCAGGCCGGTGCGGCGGAAGCGGGAGTAGGTCTCCTGCAGGTCCTCGGCCGTCGGGGCGTGCCACCAGAACATGAAGTCGGCGTCCGCGCGGAAGCCCGCCACGTCGTACAGGCCGCGGGTGACCACGTCCTTCTGCGCCATCTGGGCCATCAGGTCGTCGACCTCGGCGGCGATGCCCTCACGGTGCCCGGGACAGCGCTCGCTCAGCCTGAACACCGACCACATCGTGTAGCGGATCACATCGTTCAGCTCGCGTGCCTTGGGCCGCGGGTTCACGTCCGTCGTCCTCACCCCTTCGTCAGCGAATCGGTCCTGCTCTGCCATTCTCCCGTGGGATCCAGGTGGTCCAGGATCCGGGCCGCCGCGGTGCGGGCGGTCGACACGCAGGCGGGGATGCCGAGGCCGTCGTAGGCGGCGCCGCACAGGGCGAGCCCGGGCAGGGCCGCGGCGGCCGACCTGACACGGGCCACCCGGTCGAGGTGGCCCACCTCGTACTGCGGCAGGGAGCCGCCCCAGCGGGTCACCCGGGAGTCCCGGGGCAGCCCGCGCACGCCCATCACGTCGGCCATCTCGGCCGTCGCCGCCGCGACGAGCCCGGCGTCGTCGCGCTGGAGCGTCTCCTCCTCGCCGATCCGGCCGATCGAGCAGCGCAGCAGGACCAGGCCCGGGTCGGTCTCGGCCAGGTGCGGCCACTTGACCGAGCTGAACGTGACGGCCTTGACCGTCCGCCCGTCCACGGCCGGGACCAGGTAGCCGCTGCCGTCCGGCGGCCGGGGGAACGCCTCGAGCGGGTAGGCCAGCGTGACGATGGCCATGCTCGCGTACTCGATCCGGGCCAGCTCGGCGGCGGCCGAGGGCGCCTCCTGCGCGAGCAGCCTGCTCGCCGCCGGGGCCGGGACGGCGACGATCACCGCGTCCGCCTCCAGCGTCTCGGGCCTGGGGACCGGGCCGGTCACCAGCAGCCAGCCCGACGGCGTCCGCCGCAGCTCGCGCACGGTGACGCCGGTCCTGATCGTCGCGCCCGAGGCCGTGGCGACGGCCTCGGGGAGGCTGCCCATACCCCGGCGCAGCGTGGTGAAGACCGGCCCGGCGTCCTTGGGCGCGTCCGCGGCGATGTGCCGGGCGGCGACGAGCAGCGACCGCTCGGAGCGGGCCGCGGCGGCGATCCTCGGCATGGTGGCGTCCAACGAGAGCCGTTCGGCCCTGCCCGCGTAGACGCCGCCGAGCAGCGGCTCGACCAGCCGGTCGACCACCTCCTCGCCCATCCGGGCCCGGATGTACGCGGCCACCGAGACGTCGGTGGCGATGCGCGTGGCCGGCAGGGCCGGCTCCAGCCCCGCCCTGGCCAGGCCGCCCGGGGACAGGACCCTCGACCGGGCCAGCGCCAGGAGATCGGACGGCACGCCCATGACGTGCCCCTTCGACATGGGACGCAGCGTCCCTCGGCTCAGGATGCTCGCGCGGGTGGTGCCGGGAAGGCGCAGCTCCTCGCCCAGCCCGGCCGCCCGGGCCAGCTCCTTGCCCTCGGGCCGCCTGGCGAGCATCGCCTCGGCCCCGGTGTCCACCGTGACTCCGGCCACCTCGGCGGCGTGCAGCTTGCCGCCGACGCGCGGGGCGCCGTCCAGCACGGTGATCTCAAGGTGCTCGTCGCCCTGTCGCAGATACCACGCGGCGGCCAGGCCGGAGATCCCCCCGCCGACGACCACCACGTGTCTCCGGTTGCCTTCCATGACTCCTGACCGTACCGCTCGGTCCCGCCGGGTCTTTCTCCCGCCCCGCGCCCGCGCGCCCTCCTCGCGTGCGGGCCCGCTGCGGTGCCGAGCAGGGCGCGGAACGTGACGCCATCGTGACCGTCCCGCTCCGAACCCCGCCGCCGCGCACTCCGTCATCAGGGTCATGAACAGATTCCGGTACGGCCCCCGGCTGGCCGTCGCCCTGGCAGGTCTGGCACTGCTGGCGACCGCCTGCGGGGGAGGCGCGATGACGTCCTCCGACGCCGTGGCCCCCGCCGCCCCCGCGGCCGGCTCCGGCTCCGACTCCGCCGGCGGATCGGAGTCGAGGGCGGCTCGCCAGCGGGAACCGGGCGAGACGGCCGCCAAGGTCGAAACCCGGGACGAGGCGGCGAAGCCCGGTCGGGTGGAGGTGGTCCCGCAGGACAGGGCCATCGTCTACACGGCCGAGATGACGGTGCGGGCCAAGGACGTGACCGCCGCGGCGGACGCCGCCCGCCGGATCGTCACCGCCGCGGGCGGCTACCTGGCGATGGAGAGGTCGGACTCCCGCTCCGAGGGCGAGGGCAGCGCGACGCTGGTCTTCAAGATCCCGCCGGGGAACTACCCCGGCACGCTCGACCGCCTCGGCAAGGAGCTGGGCACCCGCGAGTCGCTGACGCAGAACACCGAGGACGTCACCGAGGAGGTGGCCGACGTGGAGAGCCGCCTGAAGTCGGCCAGGGCCGCCCTGGACTCGCTGCGCACCCTGCTGAAGCGGGCCAACACGATCGGCGAGGTGCTCCAGGTGGAGCGGGAGCTCTCCGACCGCGAGAGCGAGCTGGAGTCCCTGCAGGCCAGGCAGAAGTCCCTGGCCTCGCAGACGAGCGTGGCGACGCTGACCCTGAACCTGGTAGGCCCGGCCGCGGTGGTGAAGCAGGAGGAGGAAGAGCCCTCCGGCTTCCTGGAGGGTCTGCGTCAGGGCTGGAGCGCCTTCATCACCGCCGTCAAGGTCGGCCTGACCCTGCTGGGCGTGCTGCTCCCCTGGCTGGTCGCGATCGGCCTGGTCTGGGCGGTCGTGGCGTTCGTGCTCCGCCGCAGGGGGCGCGACGGCCGCCGGCCCGCTCCGGCCGGGCGGCCCTCGGCACCCGGCGGCCCCGCCCTCGGCGCGGACGGGGACCGTACGGGCAGTGAGCCGGCCCCGGACACGGACCCGGACCTGGACTCGAACCCGGAGACGGACCCGGAGACGGACCCGGAGACGGACCCGGACCGCCGAACGTACGGGGAGGGCGGGAACGACGGTCACGACG
This sequence comes from Streptosporangium sp. NPDC050148, assembly GCF_055586505.1. Classification (NCBI taxonomy): domain Bacteria; kingdom Bacillati; phylum Actinomycetota; class Actinomycetes; order Streptosporangiales; family Streptosporangiaceae; genus Streptosporangium; species Streptosporangium sp. NPDC050148. Next base: position 8,485 of record NZ_JBVJIA010000034.1, read on the forward strand.
AGGACCGCGGGAACGCCCCCGGCACGGACGAGCCCCGTGCGGACGGACCCGGCAGGGACGGGCCCGGCGCGGGGGGACGGGCCGGGCGGTAGGGGTCAGCGGGCCGAGGCCGTCTGCACGAACTCGGTGAGGCGGGCCAGCTGGTCGGGGTCGGTGCCGGGAAGCACCCCGTGACCCAGGTTGAACACGTGGCCCTCCAGGCCGGCGGCGCGGGCGAGGATCTCGCCCGCCCGCCGCTCGACGACCTCCCAGGGGGCGAGCAGGATGGCCGGGTCCAGGTTGCCCTGGAGCGCCTTGCCCGGCCCCACGCGCCGGGCGGCCTCGTCCAGCGGGACCCGCCAGTCGACGCCGACCACGTCGGCCCCGGCCTCGCCGAGCAGGCCCAGCAGCTCGCCGGTGCCGACCCCGAAGTGGATGCGCGGGGCGTCCAGCCCGGCCAGGCCGTCGAAGATCCGGCCGGTGTAGGGCAGGACGAACTCGCGGTAGTCGTCGGGCGAGACCGCGCCGACCCAGGAGTCGAAGAGCTGGACGGCGGAGACGCCCGCGGCGAGCTGCACGCGCAGGAAGCCCAGGGTGATCTCGGTCAGCCGGTCCATGAGCGCGTGCCAGAGCCCCGGCTCGCCGTACATCATGGCCTTGGTGTGGTCGTGGTTCTTGGAGGGGCCGCCCTCGATCAGGTAGGACGCCAGCGTGAACGGGGCGCCCGCGAAGCCGATGAGCGGGACGGCGCCCAGCTCCTTGGTCAGCGCCTGGACGGCCTCGGTGACGTAGGAGACGTCGTCCGGCTCGATCGGGCGCAGCGCGCGGGCCGCCTCGGCGTCCCTGATCGGCGCGGCGACCACCGGTCCGACGCCGGGCTTGATGTCCAGGTCCACCCCGATCGCCTTGAGCGGGACGACGATGTCGCTGAAGAGGATGGCCGCGTCCACCCCGTACCGGCGCACCGGCTGCAGCGTGATCTCGGTGATCAGGTCGGGGGTCGCGCAGGCGGTGAGCATCGGCACCCCCTCGCGGAGCGCCCGGTACTCGGGCAGTGAGCGACCGGCCTGGCGCATGAACCACACCGGCGTGTGGGGAACGGGCCGGCGTCGGCAGGCGCGGATGAAGGCGGAGTCGGCGGGCTCGGAAGTCACCCCCCCAGGGTCCCACGGCGGTGGACCGGTCGGTTCGGCGCGGTCGGGAACCCGGTGCGATCGGCAGGGGATCGCCTTTGTCCACCATGTTCGTCCCTGAGAATGCCTACATATTTTTAAATGATGATAATAATCGCGTATTACCGGTTTTGGGGCGTTCGTCCTCTTGGATCCGATGTCCGCGCGCCCCGGCCGGAGCGGGCGGCGCGGAGAGATCATGTTTGCGGGTACAGTTCCTCTCATCGGTGATCCTGGCCCGGCCCCCGGCTGGTCCAAATGTTCGCCAAGTCACCGCGCGGCATCGATTCCTGCACCACTTTGGGGACACGCCGAGCACGCTGCGCGGAAATGTCGGCGCGACGTGCCAACGTCGGACCACGACCCGACGAAAGGCCCGTGCGATGTCCACCATGTGGAGTTCACCCGAACGTCGCGGTGAGCACCGTGCCTCCTGCGCCTCCTGCGCCTCCTGGGCTCGCGGGCGGGTCCTCGAACAACGGTCCCGTCAACGGTCCCGTCCCTGCGGCGCCCCGGGCGGGCGCCCCGGACGACCGGGGGACGGGCACGAAGGTGGACGTGCCGTCGGACACGGCGGTGGACATGCCGTCGGACACGGCGGTGGACGGGGCCGCGCCACGCGCGGCCGTACGTCCTTTCCGGGAGTTCTCCTCGGCGGGGTCGCACCCGCCCCGCACAGGCCGCAGACAGCGGCTTGATCGGTTCCTATGGCTCCTATACGCACCCCAGTGGTCCCCATGCGATCAGTTTCGACCTACGCTTCCGATATGACCGTCGGTGACGCGCCGCCCGCTCCCGCCGCCTTCAGGCGCGCGGTGGCGAGCATGCATCCCGCGGAGGTCAGACCCGAGATCGAGCTGGAGGACATCCCGGCACCGCAGCGCCTGGCCCCGTACTCGGCCGCCATCGGCGCCTCGGTCTATCGCGACGACGACGAGCTCGCGATCGGGCGCCTCATCATGCTCTTCGACCCGGAGGGCCGGAACGGCTGGGACGGCCAGTTCCGGCTCGTCGCCTACGTCCGGGCCGACATGGAACCCGAGATCACCGAAGACCCGCTGCTCGGCCCCGTCGCGTGGAGCTGGCTCACCGAGTCGCTCGACGCCCACGACGCGGGCTACGCCGCCGCGGGAGGCACCGTCACCAAGGCGGTCTCCGAGGGCTTCGGCAACAAGGCCGAGGATCCGGTGACCACCGAGCTGGAGCTGCGCGCGTCCTGGTCACCGCTGCAGGAGGACCTGTCCGGACACGTCGCCGCCTGGTGCGATCTGATGTGCCTCGCCGCGGGCATACCACCCCTGCCACCCGGCGTGGCGGCGCTGCCGCCGCGTCGTCGCGAGGATCCGGAGCCCTTCAGAACGTGACCGACGAGACGACCGTAGTTCCGCTGCTGGAGCCCCGCGAGGGGATCCCGCCCGTCATCGAGGACCAGGCGGCCCTCGCCCGCGTGGTGCGCACCTTCGCCGAGGGCACCGGTCCCGTCGCCGTGGACGCCGAGCGCGCCTCCGGTTACCGCTACAGCGGCCGGGCGTACCTGGTCCAGCTGCGCCGGGCGGGCGCGGGCAGCGCGCTGATCGACCCCATCCGCTGCCCCGACCTGTCAGAGCTGGACGCGGCGCTGGCCGGTGCCGAGGTGGTGCTGCACGCCGCCTCCCAGGACCTGCCGTGCCTGGCCGAGGTGGGTTTCCACCCGCGCGAGCTGTTCGACACCGAGCTGGCCGGCCGGCTGCTCGGCTACGAGCGGGTCGGGCTCGGCCTGATGGTGGAGAACGTCCTGGGCCTGCGGCTGGAGAAGGGCCACTCCGCGGCCGACTGGTCCACCCGCCCGCTGCCGGAGGACTGGCTGCGCTACGCCGCGCTCGACGTCGAGGTCCTGATCGAGCTGCGCGACGTGCTGCACGCGGAGCTGGAGTCCACCGGCAAGCTGGCCTGGGCGCGCGAGGAGTTCGCCGCCGTGCTGGCGCACCGGACCCCGGCCCCCCGCTCCGACCCGTGGCGGCGCACCTCGGGCATCCACAAGGTCCGCTCGCTGCGCGGCCTGGCGGTGGTGCGGGAGCTGTGGACGCTGCGCGACCGGCTGGCCCGCGAGTCCGACGTCGCCCCCGGCAGGGTCCTGTCGGACTCGGCGATCGTCACCGCCGCCCTGGAACTGCCCCGCACCACCAAGGCGCTCACCGACATCCCCCCGTTCACCGGCCGCAGCGCCCGGCGGCACCTGCGCGACTGGCTGGCCGCCATCGGCACCGCCCGCTCGCTGCCGGACGCGGAACTGCCCCAGCCCAGCGTGCAGGGGGACGGGCCGCCCCCGGCCAACCGGTGGATGGACCGCGACCCGGTCGCAGCCCGCAGGCTGGCCGCCGCCAGGACCGTGGTCGCCGCCCTCGCCGACGAGCACCACATGCCCGCGGAGAACCTGATCCAGCCCGACGCGGTACGCCGTCTGACGTGGGAGCCGCCCGAGGTCGTCGACGACGAGACCGTCGCCGCCCGGCTGCGCGAGCTGGGCGCCCGCGAGTGGCAGATCGCGCTGACCGCCCATCCGATCGCCAAGGCCCTGCTCCGTCTGGAGATCAAGGGGCAGGCGTGAGGGGACGGGGCCGCGGTCCCGCCGAAGCGGGCGGGTCATCCGCTCCGTCCGGAGATCGGGGGCAGGCGTGAGGGTATGGGGCCCGGCCGCTCAGCTCACCGACAGTGCCTGCGGCAGGCGCAGCCCCGTCCCGGCGCCCCCGGTGCCGGAGGGCGCCGGGCGCGCGTAGGGAATGGCGCACCACACGGTCCGGCCCAGGCCCCGGCCGTGCTCGCACGTCCCCCACCGGCCGCCCGAGAGCCGGTCCACGATGAGCAGGCCGCGACCGCGACCGGCTCCGGGCCGGTCGCGCGGGATGTGCGGCACCCGGGAGGTGGAACCGGCGTCGGAGACCTCCACCCGGACGGAGTCGGCGCTGTCGGTGAGCGTCAGCCCGATCAGGTCGTCCACCGGCCCGCGGTCGGAGTGCTCCACGGCGTTGGCCAGCAGCTCGGAGACCACCTGGACGACGTCCGCCAGGAGGGCGTGGTCCGCGCCGAGGGCCTCGCGCGCCTCCCGGCGTGCCTGCCGTACCGATTCATGATTGTTGTCCAGAAATATCTCTGCGAGCTTTCTCGGTTCCATGCTCGACGCCCCCCACCTGGATTTCATGAATCGCCGTCTTCGTGGCCGTCCCCGACGGGAATCCCCACAGGGACGACTACCCTACGCGTTCGCTCCGACACTCAGCGGAGGCGCTTTCGCGCGTCCGCACGGTGACGCCGCAGGGCCGCGGCCGTCGGCCGGCACGGGCCCGGCGGGGATCCGGCACGGACCCGGCACGGACCCGGTGCGGGTCTTTCGCCGGTACGGGATTCGGTGCGGGTGGCGTGGAGGATTGCCCGCGAATTCGCGACCGGGATCGGCACGATGCGAGGCTTTCTGGTGATTCAGGTGTTTCGGGGGAATTCGGCGGGCGTCATCCGCCGCCGGGAACGCGTCGTGAATCACGGTCCCGTCTCTCCCGCGTCACCGGATCGGGCACGAGGCGTTCCCGGCCGCCGCCAGGAGACGGCACGACGCCGGCCCGCCCCCGCGACGGGGACGGGCCGGCCGGTGCGGGGTCAGCAGGTCGCGAGCATGTTCTGCAGGGCGGTCTTCTCCGAGCTCTGCAGGGTCAGCTTCCAGTGGAACTTCACCTGGATCCACGCCCTGGCGTAGGTGCAGCGGAAGGTGCCCAGCGGCGGCTGCCACGTCGAGGGGTCCTGGTCCCCCTTGGCCTGGTTGACGTTGTCGGTCACCGCCCACAGCTCCGGCCCGCCGAGGTCGTTGGCGAAGGCCTGCCGCTGCGCGGTGGTCCAGGAGTGGGCGCCGGAGCGCCAGGCCTCGGAGAGCGGCACCATGTGGTCGATGTCGATGTCGCTCGCGGCGGTCCAGGTGGCGCCGTCGAACGGGGAGTACCACCTGCCCGAGGTGGCCGCGCAGCTGGAGTTCACGACCACCCCGGTGCCGTCCCGCTTGAGCACGGTCTCGCGGGTGTTGCAGGCGCCGCTGACGGTGATCCAGTGGGGGAACAGGGTGCGGTCATAGGAGGACTGGTTGGTCTCCGGCGCCACGGTGAGCGTGGCAAGACGGCTGGCGGCGGTGGGCGCCGAGGGAATGTTGGGAGGGGTCGCGCCCGCCGTCCCCGGGGTCAGGGAGAGGCAGAGGACGGCGGTGGTGAGGGCGGCGGAGACCGCGGTGACGACTCGCTTCACGAGTTGCCCCTTCTGTCGCTCCGCCTCGGCCAGTCGGGGGGTCTGGGCACGGCGAGGGGAGGACAGACGGAACGTCTCAAGTCATGACAAATGAGCAAATGTCATGGTTTGACGATCAGTCAGGGGGCCGTTGGTCGGATCCTGACGCACGTTTCCCGGCGCGGGTTCGTGATCTGCGGGGACTCCTCACCCGCGCGCGCCGCCCTTTTCCTTTTCCGCCCGCAGTGCCGGAGAAAGTCCGGTGAACGACAGGAAACGTCCGGGGAAATCCCCACCGCGGCCGTACCGGCGTACGGGAAAAGCACGGGTGTGCGCGTCCCGACACATGGAACACCACGTCATGACGTGGATCGTTGGTTAGGAATATCACACGACCCTGTCCCTCCGGGGTGCTTGCCGCGACCCCCGCGACTACCGTACGGTGGTACGGAAAGCGCTTTCCATTGGAGGTCCGGAGAAGATGTCCCCGCAAAGCATCGGCGTCGTGATGAACGGCGTCACCGGTCGCATGGGTTACCGTCAGCATCTGGTGCGATCGGTTCTGGCGATCAACGAGCAGGGCGGCGTGCCACTGTCGGGCGGCGGGCGGGTTCTGCTCAGGCCGGTGCTGGTGGGCCGGAGCGCGGAGAAGCTCGAACGGCTGTCCGCCGACCACGACATCGCCGAGTGGACCACCGACCTCGACGCGGCCCTCGCCGACGACTCCAACCTGATCTACTTCGACGCCCAGGTCACCCAGGCCCGGGTCAAGGCCGTGCTCAAGGCGATCGACGCGGGCAAGCACGTCTACGCCGAGAAGCCCACCGCGGAGACCTCCGAGGACGCGCTGGCGCTGGCCGAGGCCGCCGCGGCCAAGGGCGTGAAGAACGGCGTCGTGCAGGACAAGCTCTTCCTGCCCGGCCTGCTCAAGCTCAGGCGCCTGATCGACGGGGGCTTCTTCGGCCGCATCCTGTCGGTGCGCGGCGAGTTCGGCTACTGGGTGTTCGAGGGCGACTGGCAGGCCGCGCAGCGCCCCTCGTGGAACTACCGCAGCGCCGACGGCGGCGGGATCGTCCTGGACATGTTCCCGCACTGGGCGTACGTGCTGGAGAACCTGTTCGGCCGGGTCACCTCGGTCTACGCCCAGGCCGTCACCCACATCCCCGAGCGGGTGGACGAGGCCGGCGAGACCTACCGCGCCACCGCCGACGACGCCGCCTACGGGATCTTCGAGCTGGAGGGCGGGATCGTCGCGCAGATCAACTCCTCCTGGAGCGTCCGGGTGAACCGCGACGAGCTGGTGGAGTTCCAGGTGGACGGCACGCACGGCAGCGCCGTCGCAGGCCTGCGCGACTGCCGGATCCAGCACCGGGCCACCACCCCCAAGCCGGTCTGGAACCCCGACCTGCCGGTCACCGCCCGCTTCAGGGACGACTGGCAGGAGGTGCCCGACAACGCGGAGTTCGACAACGGTTTCAAGATCCAGTGGGAGCGGTTCGTCCGCCACGTCGTCGAGGACGAGCCCTTCCCCTACGACTTCGCCTCGGGCGCGCGCGGCGTCCGCCTCGCCGAGCTCGGCCTGCGCTCCTCGGCCGAGGGCCGCCGCCTCGTGGTGGAGCCCTGATGAGGATCGCGCTCCCCGGCGGGACCCACGTCCTGCGCGAGCCGGTGACCTGGGAGCGGACGGCGAGCCCGGCCGGCTCCCGCGTCGTCTACGCCGCCGCCCACGTGGTCGCCGACCCGCTGGGCGACAACACCCCCGGCTCCCCGGCCGCCGTCGACTGGGACGCCACCCTGCGGTTCCGCCACCACCTGTGGTCGCACGGGCTGCGGATCGCCGACGCCATGGACACCGCGCAGCGCAACATGGGCCTGGACTGGCCCGCCACCCGCGAGCTGATCCGGCGCAGCGCCACCGAGGCGAAGGCGTTCAGTGATCTCGGCGACCCGGCCACGCTGGTCGCCTGCGGCGCCGGTACCGACCAGGCCCCGCACGCCCGGACCCTGGACGAGATCGTCGCCGCCTACACCGAGCAGATCGAGACCGTCCAGGAGGCGGGCGCCGGGGTCATCGTGATGGCGAGCCGGCAGCTGGCCGCGGCCGCCCGGGGCCCGGAGGACTACCACCGGGTCTACGGCGAGCTGCTCTCCCGGGCCGACCGCCCGGTGATCCTGCACTGGCTGGGCGAGATGTTCGACCCGAACCTGGCGGGCTACTGGGGCTCGAAGGACGTGGCCGAGGCCACCGCGTCGTTCCTCGCGCTGATCGGCGAGCACGCCGCGAAGGTGGACGGGGTCAAGGTCTCGCTGCTGGACGCCGAGCACGAGATCGGGCTGCGCGCGGCACTGCCCGAGGGCGTCAGGCTCTACACCGGCGACGACTTCAACTACCCCTCGCTGATCAGGTCCGGCAGCCACGCGCTGCTGGGCATCTTCGACGCGATCGCCCCTGCCGCCGCCGCGGCCCTGCGGGCCCTCGACGCCGGTGACCTCGACCGCTACGACGAGATCCTGGCGCCCACGGTCCCGCTCTCGCGGAAGATCTTCGAGGCCCCCACGTACAACTACAAGACCGGCATCGTCTTCCTGGCCTGGCTGAACGGCCACCAGGACGCCTTCTGCATGGTCAACGGCGCCCAGGCCGCGCGCTCGCTGTCCCACCTGGCCGAGGTGTTCCGCCTGGCCGACCGGGCCGGGCTGCTGACCGACCCGGAGCTGGCGGTCGCGCGGATGCGCTCCCTGCTGGCGGTGAACGGGCTGTGAGGACCTTCGCGGCGACCGCCGCACCCTGGGTCCCCGGCCCGGCCGCGGGGACGGGAGCGTGGCGATGAGCCGTTTCTCGCTCAACCAGTGGACCACGAAGCGGTGGTCGGTGGCCGAGGTGGTCGACGGGTGCGTGCGGCACGGCGTCGAGGCCGTCGGCCTGTGGCGGCAGGACGTGGCCGCGCAGGGCCTGGAGGAGAGCGTCAAGCTCGTCGCGGACGCGGGCCTGCGGGTGTCGTCGCTCTGCCGGGGCGGTTTCCTGACCACCGGCTCCCCCGAGGCCCTGGAGGACAACCGCAGGGCCATCGACGAGGCCGCGGCCCTGGGCGCGGCCTGCCTGGTCATGGTGGTCGGCGGCCTGCCCGGCGTGGTGCCCGGCGAGCCGCTGGGGACCTTCTCCCGCGACCTGCCCGCCGCCCGGGAACGGGTCGCCGAGGCGCTGGCCGAGCTGGCGCCGTACGCGGGCGAGCGGGGGGTGCGGCTGGCCCTGGAGCCGCTGCACCCGATGTACTGCGCCGACCGGGCCGTGCTGTCCACCCTCGGCCAGGCCCTCGACCTGGCCGAACGGCACCCCGCCGAGCAGGTGGGCGTGGTCGTCGACACCTTCCACGTCTGGTGGGACCCGCAGGTCCTCGACCAGATCGCCAGGGCCGCGGGAAGGATCGCGAGCTACCAGGTGTGCGACTTCCTGTGCCCGCTCCCGGCCGACGCGCTGCTCGGCCGGGGGGTGATGGGCGACGGGGTGATCGACTTCGCCCCGCTGACGGACGCGGTGGCCGCGGCGGGCTACACCGGGGACGTCGAGGTGGAGATCTTCAACGCCGACGTCTGGGCCGCCGACCCCGACGAGGTCCTGGCCAGGGTCAGGACCGCCTTCGGCGCGCTCATCGGGGTCTGAACGCGTCCCCGCCACCGCCGGGCCGCCACCGGATCACCACCGGGCCGCCACCGGATCGCCGACGGATCGCCGCCGGGCCGCCGCCGGGTCCTCCCGGGGACGCGGTGGCGGTCCGTCGCGGGGAGGATCGGTGGCGTCCCGCCAGGGGATGACCGGGCCGGGACCGTTCCAGGAGGCGGAAAACGAGTTCATCGGCCCCGGATCGGGGCTTCACGTTGGAGTGACGACGCCGGTACTCGTACGGTAGGGGTATGACGACCGCAGAGAGCGAAGCCAGCCCCGCCGTACAGCGGCCGCCGGAGCATGTCCTGGCCGTACTCGAGGCCATTATGGAGTGGGAGGCGGCCAACCCCGACTCGGCGCCGTCCGGGCAGGGAGAGGCGATCCTGTGGGCCCTGGGCAAGCGTGAGCAGGCGCCCATCAGCGGGCGCCCCAGTTCCGGGCCCCCCAGCCTCGCCGACGCCCGCGCGGAGATCGACGCCGCCGAGCGGGTGCCGCGTGAAGGCCGGGTCGTCCCGGCCGACGGAGTGATCAGCACCCTGAACTGGCTGATCGGCGCCAAGGACGGCCTGCCGATCCCCGGCCGCCGCTCCTCGGAGGGGCACGGGCACCTGGTCGGCGGGCGCGGGGTCATCCTCCGCACCGAGGCCGAGATCAGCCGCATCGCCGAGCTGGCCCGCACGGGAATGCCCAACGCCGCGGGCGAGTGGGAGAAGGAGTGGTGCTCGGGGACCGTCGCCGTGTGCGAGTGGGTGCTCGGCACGCGCCGCAAGTCCCCGGTCCGCAACACGCCCCGTCCGATCCACGGGCCGACCGGGCTCAACCTCGGCATGGAGGAGACCGCGGCCGAGGACGTGTCCCGGCAGCTCGGCCGGGGACGCCAGCACTCCCCCGGCTACGGCGACGGGGTCATCCGGACGATCCGCTGGCTGCGCGGGCAGATCACCGTCCCGCCGGTCAACGACCAGGGGAACCCGATCGCCGGCATGCGCTGACCGCCTTCCCCGCCTCCCCACCTCCCGACGGAACGACCGGCCCGGACCACCCCGCCAGGGGACCGGGCCGCTCGCGTGACACGGGGGCCCGTCCGGGACCGGCCCGGCTCGCCCCGGCGACGGTGAGGGAACGCACGGGACGCGGGCACCGACGACGGACACGGACGGCGGGCACGGACGGCGGGCGGGTCCCTCAGTCCAGGGCGCGGGTGCTCTCGCGGAGGATGACCTCTCCGGCCACGGTCTCCGCCCTGGCCTCGTCCGTCGCGTCCAGGGCCAGCTCCAGCGCGCGGGCGCCCATCTGCGGGAGCGGCAGCCGTACGGTGGACAGCGCCGGGACCAGGTCCCGCAGGGTGAAGATGTCGTCGAACCCGGCCACCGAGACGTCCTCGGGCACGCGCACGCCGCGATCCCTGAAGGAGGCCAGGGCGCCCACAGCCATCACGTCGGTGACCGCGAAGACGCAGGTGACCCCGGTCGCCTGGGTGGCCGCCGCGTAGCCGCCCTCGCGGTCGAAGGAGCCGTACAGCACCAACGGCTCGGGCAGGCCCAGCTCCTCCAGCGCGCCGACGAACCCGGCCACCCGGTCCCGGGGCGCGAGCAGCCAGTCCGGGCCGGCGAGCACGGCGAACTTGCGGTGCCCCAGCCCGGCCAGGGCGCGGGCCAGCGCGGCGGCGCCCGCCCGGTTGTCCGGCACGACCGTGTCGGTGCCGAGCAGGTCCTGTCCCACGCAGGCCACCCGGCCACCGGTCTCCCGGTAGCGGTCGAGCTCCTCGCGGAGCCTGCGGGTCGGCTCGGGGTCGGCGACCCGGGAGCCGACGAGCAGCACCGCGCGGACCCGCTGGGCGTTCAACGTGGAGACGTAGGCGATCTCCCGGCTCGGGTCGCGGTGCGTGGTGCCCATCATGACCATCAGCCCCTGGCTCTCGGCGACCCGCATGGCCCCGTCGGCGATGGCGGCGAAGTAGGGGTCGATGAGATCGTGCACGACCAGGCCGATCACGTTGCTGGCCCCCCGGGCGAGGGTCTGCGCGGCCACGTTGGTGCGGTAGCCGAGCTCGGAGGCGGACAGTTCCACCTTGGCCCGCAGGGACGCCCCCACCTGACGGGTGCTGCCGTTGAGCACCCGCGACGCCGTGGCGAGCGAAACGCCCGCGTGCCGGGCGACATCCTCAAGCGTGACCACCGACGACCTCCAGGAAAGCGTTTTCCAAGTCTGCCAGAGTTGTATCCGTCTCGCATCCCGGACAGATCGGCGAGACGGAGCCGAGGAGCGGCACATCCTCGGGGACAACCTACCCATCCGGCCAGGGCCCGGCCGCGCCAGACGTTGTTACTGACGAGTAGCATGGGTTCCGAAGCCTTCCAGCAACGAGGAGCGAACCCCGTGCCTTCGTCTCGTGACGTCGTATTCGTCGACGGTGTGCGCACGCCCTTCGGCAGATCGGGCCCCAAGGGCCTGTACGCCGAGACACGCGCCGACGACCTGGTGATCCGCGTCATCCGCGAGCTGATCCGGCGTAACCCGAACCTGCCCCCCGAGCGCGTCGACGAGGTCGCCATCGCGGCCACCACGCAGATCGGCGACCAGGGCCTGACCCTCGGCCGTTCGGCCGCGATCCTGGCCGGGCTGCCCAAGAGCGTGCCCGGCTACTCGATCGACCGCATGTGCGCCGGCGCCATGACCGCGGTGACGTCGGTCGCCGGGGGCATCGCCTTCGGCGCCTACGACGTCGCCATCGCCGGTGGCGTCGAGCACATGGGACGCCACCCCATGGGCGAGGGCGTCGACCCCAACCCCCGCTTCCTGGCCGAGCGCCTGGTGGACACCTCCGCGCTCGTCATGGGCATGACCGCCGAGAACCTGCACGACCGCTACCCCTCCATCACCAAGGAGCGCGCGGACGCCTTCGCGCTCGCCTCCCAGGAGAGGGTCGCCAAGGCCTACGCCGACGGCAGGATCCAGCAGGACCTGGTCCCGACGGCGATCAGGTCGGCCGAGAAGGGCTGGGGCCTGGCCACGGCCGACGAGGCCCCCCGCCCCGGCACCACGCTGGAGGGCCTGGCCGGCCTGAAGACCCCGTTCCGCTCGCACGGCCGGGTCACCGCGGGCAACGCCTCCGGCATCAACGACGGCGCCACCGGCTGCATCGTGGCCGCCGCCGACGTCGCGGCCGAGCTCGGCCTGACCGCGAGGATGCGCCTGGTCTCGTACGCCTTCGCCGGGGTGGACCCCGAGGTCATGGGCGTCGGGCCGATCCCGTCCACCGAGCGGGCCCTGCGGCTGGCCGGGCTGTCCGTCTCCGACATCGGGCTGTTCGAGATCAACGAGGCGTTCGCCGTGCAGGTGCTGGCGTTCCTGGAGCACTTCGGCATCGCCGACGACGACCCCCGGGTCAACCCCTACGGCGGCGCCATCGCCTTCGGCCACCCGCTGGCCTCCTCGGGGGTGCGCCTGATGACGCAGCTCGCCCGCGAGTTCGGCGAGCGCCCCGACGTCCGCTACGGCGTGACCACGATGTGCGTCGGCCTCGGCATGGGTGGAACGGTCATCTGGGAGAACCTCGGCTGGGAGGGCGAGAAGTGACGGACATCAAGGACCTGTTCGCCGACGAGGTCGTCACCCGCGCGACCGTCCGCGACGTGGAGCTGCCGCACGGCGCCGGCACCATGGCCCTGATCACGCTGGACAACGGCTTCGACCACACCAAGCCGTCCACGTTCGGCCCCGCCGGGCTGACCTCGCTGGGCGAGGCCCTCGACGCGGTCGCCGGGCGTGGCGACCTGGCCGCCGTGGGCGTCGTCGGCAAGCCGTTCGTGTTCGCCGTCGGCGCCGACCTCAAGGGTGCCGCGCTGATCTCCGAGCGGGACCAGGCGCTGGCGATCGGCCGGCTGGGGCACGAGGTGTTCCGCCGCCTCGGCGAGCTGGACGTGCCGTCGTTCGCGTTCGTCAACGGCGCGGCCATGGGCGGCGGCCTGGAGGTCGCGCTGCACTGCACGTACCGGACGATCTCCTCGGGGGTGCCCGCCGTGGCGTTGCCCGAGTGCTTCCTCGGCCTGATCCCGGGCTGGGGCGGCACCTGGCTGCTGCCCCGCCTGACCGGCCCGGCCACCGCCGTCAAGCTCATCGTGGAGAACCCGCTCGCGCAGAACCGCACGATCAAGGGCGCGGAGGCGTTCTCGCTCGGCCTGGCCGACGCGATGTTCGAACCCGCCGACTTCCTGGAGGAGTCGCTGCGCTGGGCCGCCGGGGTGCTCCGGGGCGAGGTGACGGTCTCCCGGACCGACCACACCGGGGCCGACTGGTCGGCGGCGATCGCCGACGCCCGCTTCCTGCTCGACGCCCGGCTGCACGGCGCCTCCCCGGCCCCGTACCGGGCGCTGGAGCTCGTCGAGGCGGCCCGCACCGCCTCCCGCGACGAGGGCTTCGCCGCCGAGGACCGCGCGCTGGCCGACCTGCTCATGGGCGACGAGCTGCGCGCCGGCCTGTACTCCTTCGACCTGGTGCAGCGGCGGGCCAAGAAGCCCGCCGGAGCCCCGGACGCGGCCCTGGCCCGCCCGGTGACCAAGGTCGGCGTGGTCGGCGCGGGCCTGATGGCCTCGCAGATGGCGCTGCTGTTCGCCCGGCGCCTGCAGGTGCCGGTCGTGCTCACCGACCTGGACCGCGAGCGCCTGGACCGCGGCGTCGGCCACGTCCACGCCGAGGTCGACAAGCTGCTCGGCAGGGGCCGCGTCTCCGCCGACGAGGCCAACCGGCTCAAGGCCCTGGTGACCGGCTCGCTGACCAAGGACGCGTTCGCCGACGCCGACTTCGTCATCGAAGCGGTGTTCGAGGACATGAAGGTCAAGAAGCAGGTCTTCGCCGAGGTGGAGCAGGTCGTCTCCGACGGGTGCGTGCTGGCCACCAACACCTCCTCGCTCTCGCTCACCGAGATGGCCTCCGGGCTCCGGCGTCCCGAGCGCGTCGTGGGCTTCCACTTCTTCAACCCGGTCGCGGTGATGCCGCTGCTGGAGATCGTCCGGGGGGCCGGGACCGACGACGCGGCGCTCGCCACGGCCTTCGCCGTCGGCCGCTCGCTGAAGAAGTCGTCCGTGCTGGTCAAGGACGCGCCCGCGTTCGTGGTCAACCGCCTGCTGACCCGCTTCATGGGCGAGGTCATCGGCGCCGTGGACGAGGGCACCCCGCTGGAGGTCGCCGACCACGCGCTGGACGGGCTCGGCCTGCCGATGACCCCGTTCGCGCTGCTGCAGCTCGTCGGCCCGGCCGTGGCGCTGCACGTCGCCGAGACCATGCACGAGGCCTTCCCGGACCGCTACGGCGTCTCGGAGAACCTCGCCCGGCTGGTCGCGGCCGGGAAGCCCGGCGTGTACGCGCCGGACTTCTCCCTGGACCCCGAGGCGGTGGCGCTCTTCTCCGGCGGCACCTCCCCCTCGACCGCCGAGGAGGTCCGGCTGCGCGCGCTGCGGGCGCTGGACGAGGAGATCCGCCTGATGCTCGAAGAGGGCGTGGTCTCGGCCCCTCAGGACATCGACCTGTGCATGATCCTGGGTGCGGGCTGGCCGTTCCACCTGGGCGGCATCACCCCGTACCTGGACCGCGCGGGCATCGCCGAGCCCCGTTTCCTGCCCGCGGGGGTGGCGTCGGTCCCCGGCCGGTGATCTGACCGGACGGCTTCGGCCGGGGGCGCGCTCGCAGACGGAGCGCGCCCCTTCTCCTCTTCCCCGTCCCCTCCCCCGCGGCCGGTCCTCGCCGGTCGCGGGTGGCCGGTCGCGGCGTGGCGAGCGGCTCGCGGGTCACGTCACGGGTCGCTGGTACGAACCCGATGGAAAGACCGGAAAAGCCAACAAGGCTCCGACCTGGCCATATGCGGCCCCCGGTCTCCTGGCCGGTATGGCGGGACCGGCCGGCGCGATCGCAGTACGGTGCACTCATCCACACGCTCGGGGGTGTGCATGGGCAAGGTTCTCATCGTGTCGGGACTGCTGGCGGTCGTCGCCGTCGCGGTCCTCGTGGTGATCGTCGGACGGGTGCGCGCGGCGGGCCGCAGGCGGGCGCTGGCGGCGGCCGACCGCAACCGCGTGGTCCTGGAGCGGTGGTTCGACCTCCGCCCCACCGACGCCGAGCGGCAGCTCGCGCTCAACTTCCTCGACGAGGCGTTCGCCCTCGGCCGGATCGACCAGGAGGACCACGCCCGGCGGGTCGAGACGGTCCTGAAGGCCGAGACCAACCGCGACGCCCAGAGCGCGCTGAACGACCTGCGACCGCCCGACCCCCCGTGAGATGCCGCGCCGCCTACCGCCCCGCGTGACGCTCCGAGAGCCTGCTGTGCCGGTAGCCGTACCCGAAGTAGATGACGACCCCGAGGAGCATCCACGCCAGGAACCTCAGCCAGGTCTCCACCGGCAGGTTGAGCATCAGGTACAGGCAGGCGAGCACCGACAGGATCGGCACCAGCGGCACCAGCGGCGTACGGAAGGAGCGCGGCAGGTCCGGGCGGGTGCGGCGCAGGATGATCACCGCGATCGAGACCACCACGAACGCGAAGAGCGTGCCGATGTTGACCAGCTCGGCGATCGTGGACAGCGGCACCAGGCCCGCCAACGCCGCCACCACGAGGCCCATCAGGATGGTGATGATGTACGGCGTGCGGTACTTCGGGTGGACCTTGCCCAGCCCGCTCGGGAGCAGGTTGTCGCGGCACATGGCGAACATCACCCGCGACATGCCCAGCATCAGGATCATCACGACCGTCGTCAGGCCCGCGAGCGCGCCGATGCTGATCAGTGAGGCGGCCCAGGTCTGGCCGACCGACTTGAACGCGTCCGCCAGCGGCGCCGCCTCGCTCAGCTGCCCGTAGGGCTGCATGCCGACCACGACCAGCGAGACCGCGACGTAGAGCACGGTGCAGACGCCGAGCGAGGACAGGATGCCGATGGGCAGGTCCCGCTGCGGGTTGCGGGTCTCCTCCGCCGCGGTGGCGACCACGTCGAAGCCGATGTAGGCGAAGAACACGATCGCCGCGGCACCGAAGATGCCCATCACCCCGAAGGCGACCGGGGTGATGCCGAAGAGCACCTGGATGAGCGGGGCGGAGAGTCCCTCCACCGCCGGGGTCTCCTTGGACGGCGGGACGAACGGCGCGTAGTTGGCGGCCCTGACGAAGAACAGTCCCGCCACGATGACCAGCAGCACCACGGTGACCTTGACGGCCACGATGACCAGGTTGAACCGGGAGGACAGCTTGATGCCCATGACCAGGATGGCGGTGAGGATCAGCACGATCAGCGCGGCGGGCAGGTTGAACGTCGCCCCCTCCCCGGCGATGGCTCCCGGCAGGGCGATCCCGACGGACTCCAGCAGCGAGGTGAGGTATCCCGACCAGCCGACCGCGACGACCGCGGCGCCGAGCATCATCTCCAGCATCAGGTCCCAGCCGATGATCCAGGCGGGGAACTCGCCGAGGGTGGCGAAGGCGAACGTGTAGGCCGACCCCGCCGCCGGGACGGTGGAGGCGAACTCGGCGTAGCACAGGGCAGCGAGCGCGCAGACGATCCCGGCGATCACGAAGGACAGGGCCACCGACGGCCCGGCCATCTCCCTGGCGACCCGGCCGGTGAGCACGAAGATGCCGGTGCCCACGATGACGCCGATACCGAAGACGGTGAGGTCGAGAGCGCTGAGATCCTTGCTCAGCCGATGTTCCGGTGCCTCGGTGTCGGAGATCGACTGTTCCACCGACTTGACGCGCAAGACGCTCACGGACCCTCCTCGATCGGCGGTGATGATCCCCCGACGCATCAGGTCATGCCCAGCGGATCACCCGCTGAACGACGGACACCGGGTTCTTTGGGAAAAATCCGGCGACCGTCCCGGCACGGCGACGGCCCGCGCCCCGGTCGGAGGCGCGGGCCGTACACGGTGAGGGCCCGGCGGGCCGTGAGGGCCGGCGGGCCGTACGCGGCGGGGTCAGCGGGCCGGGTCGTTCTCCAGGACCGGGGAGCGCTTGGCGACCGCCTCGGTGATCTGGCGGGCGATGTCCTGGGAGGTCAGGCCGATCTCACTGAGGATCTTCGGCCGCTTGGCGTGGTCGAGGAAGCGCTGCGGGATGCCGTAGGTGCGGACCGGGACGTCCACGTCGGCGTCGCGCAGCAGGCGGGCGACCGCGTCGCCCACCCCGCCCACCCGTCCGCTGTCCTCGACCACCACGACCAGCTTGTGCAGGCGGGCCGCGGCCACCAGGGCCTCGTCCAGCGGCTTGACCCAGCGCGGGTCGACCACGGTGGCGGAGATGCCCTGCGCGTCGAGCAGGTCGGCGGCGCCCAGGCAGAGCTCGGCCATCGGGCCCACGGACACGAGCAGCACGTCGGGGTCGCCCGAGCGCAGCACGTCCATCCCGCCGAGGCGGCCGACCGCCTCGATCTCGGCCGTCACGGCCCCCTTGGGGTAGCGCAGCACGGTCGGGCCGTCGTCGACCTCCACGGCCTCGGCCAGCAGCTCCCGCAGGCGGGGCTCGTCCCGGGGGACGGCGATCGACAGGCCGGGCACGACCTGCAGGATCGACAGATCCCACATGCCGTTGTGACTGGCGCCGTCGTCACCGGTGACGCCCGCGCGGTCCAGCACGACCGTGACGGGCAGCCGGTGCAGGGCGACGTCCATCAGGAGCTGGTCGAAGGCCCGGTTGAGGAAGGTGGAGTACAGGGCCACCACCGGGTGCAGGCCGCCGAGCGCCAGACCGGCGGCGCTGGTCAGCGCGTGCTGCTCGGCGATGCCGACGTCGTAGAGGCGGTCGGGGTAGGCCCGGGAGAACGGGATCAGCCCGGTCGGCCCGAGCATCGCGGCGGTGATGGCCACGATGTCCTGGCGCTCGGCGCCCAGCCGGACCATCTCCTGGCCGAAGACGTTGGTCCAGCCGTGCGGCTTGGGCTTCTCCTCGCCGGTCAGCGGGTCGAAGACGCCGGGCGAGTGGAAGCAGTCCTCGTCGTGGTTCTCCGCCGGGGAGTAGCCGAAGCCCTTCTTGGTGAGCACGTGCACGATGACCGGGCGGCGGAAGCCGCGGGCCCTGCGCAGCGCGGCCTCCACGGCCTGCTCGTCGTGGCCGTCGACCAGCCCGATGTACTTCAGGCCGAGGTCCTCGAACATGACCTGCGGGGCCAGGACGTCCTTGATGCCCTTCTTGACGCCGTGCAGGGCGTCGTAGACCGGGGCACCGACCAGCGGGACCCGGTGCAGGCCGTCCTTGACGAAGTCGAGCACGTCCTCGTAGCGCTGGTCGGTGCGCAGCGAGGCCAGGTGGGAGGCGAGACCGCCGATGGTCGGCGAGTAGGAGCGGCCGTTGTCGTTGACCACGATGATGAGCGGCAGGTCCTTGCGCCCGGCGATGTTGTTGAGCGCCTCCCAGGCCATGCCGCCGGTGAGCGCGCCGTCCCCGATCACCGCGACGACCGTGCGGTCGCTCTCACCGCGCAGCCGGTAGGCCTTGGCCAGGCCGTCGGCGTACGAGAGCGCGGTGGAGGCGTGCGAGTTCTCGATGATGTCGTGCTCGGACTCGGCCTGGCTCGGGTACCCCGACAGGCCGCCCTCCTGGCGGAGCGTGTCGAACCGCCCGGCCCGGCCGGTGAGCATCTTGTGGACGTAGGCCTGGTGCCCGGTGTCCCACAGGACGCGGTCGTGCGGCGAGTCGAAGACCCGGTGCAGCGCGATCGTCAGCTCCACGACGCCCAGGTTCGGGCCGAGGTGCCCGCCGATGCGGGCCGTGGAGGCGATCAGCAGATCCCTGATCTCCGCGGCGAGTCCCGGCAGCTCGTCCGGAGCCAGCAGCTTGAGATCCCGCGGTCCCTTGACCGACTCCAGAAGACTTCCAGGCTGCCCGGTCCGCTCGCTCACGGAATCATCTCCTCTGTCCAGTCAACGTCAGCACGAGTCTAGTTCGGATGTGAGACGCCGCCCCCAAGAGCGGAGAGTCTGCACGTTTTATCCACACTTGCAATAGCCTTTGCCCCACCATGAAAACTCTCCCCTTTAGGCAACTGTCGTCACTTGTTGCCGCCTCGTTGCTGTTTGCCCTGGTAACAGGCCTGGACTCGGCCAACGCGTCCGCCCCGGCCGCCGCGGCGCCCGTCTCCCCCTCGCTCGTTCCGGTCACCGCCACGCCCGCGTCCGGCGTTTCGGTCACCGGCGTGCAGGCGCCCCCGCGCGGGCGCACCGCCGCCACGGCGAGCCCCCTCTACCGCACCGGCACCCTGCCCCGCGTCAACTGCCGGCCCGGTGAGATCCGCGCGGGGAGCGCGGCCTCTTACCGGACCTTCGTGACCAAGGTCATGCGCTGCCTGAACCTGGGCTGGAAGACCCAGTTCAGGAAGACCAAGCTGTCCTTCTCCCAGCCCCGGCTCCGCTTCTCCACGGTCAAGGTGAACACCCCCTGCGGCCGGTGGCCCAGCAGCGCCGGAGGCATGTACTGCTCCAGCAACCGCACCATCTACATCGGCATCTCGCGGACGGTCCTGAAGAACGTCCACCCCGCCACCCACGCCCAGTTCATCGCCCACGAGTACGGCCACCACGTGCAGCACCTCGCGGGGATCATGAACTACTACGCCAACAGCGTCTGGCGCGCCAAGCCCGCCACCAAGCTGGCCTTCTCGCGCCGGATCGAGCTGCAGGCGGACTGCCTGGGCTCGGCCTTCCTGCGCCAGATCTCCCACTCCCTGCCGGTCGAGCAGGCGCAGTGGGACGCGATGGTCTCCTGGATCGCCGAGAACGGCCACAAGAACTGGCCCAAGAACGACCACGGCAAGGGCCGCAGCCAGGCGTACTGGCTGGAGCGCGGCTTCAACGCCGGCTCCCCGTCCGCCTGCAACACCTGGACGGCACCGTCCGGTCGCCTCGCCTGAGGCGTCACCCGGCACTCACCTGATGCTGCGGCGGCCCGTGTTCACGAGCCGCCGCCGGTCGCCGGGCCGGGGCCGTCACCGGCCAGGTGACGGCCCCTGGGCCGGCCGCCCGTCTCTCGGCACCGCACGGCGGACCCTTCGCCGGGCGGACCCTCACCGGTACCTTCGACCCACCTGATCCACTCAGCTCCACTCAGCTCCACCCGGCCACCCGTCGCCGCCCCGCAGCCGCGCGACGGGTGGTCTTTCTCGTCCACCCGGTATGAGGAATCTCATACCGGCTCCCGCTCCAGGATGAGGATCCTCCTCCCGTACGCGAGGTGAGGCCTCCAGCCCCCGGCCACGAATGGCGATCGATCCGTGACGGTGAGTAGTGCGGCAACGCCGGTCGAGCGCCTGGGACGCGAGCGTCCCTCATATCACGGAACGGCCGGTACCGGCCCCCCGCCGGTCGAGACAGGGAGAAGGGCACGAGTGAGCACGACAGAGATGCGCCTGCGGGTGCTGGAGACCGACGTCATGGCGCTCCGCGCGCACAGTGACGAGAACAGGGCGCTCATCTCGGACATGTTCGAGGTCCTGCGCGATCTGAGCACGGTCACCTCGAAACTCAACACCGAGGTGACCGCCCTCCGAACCGAGGTCAACGAGCTTCGTAGCGAGGTGGCCGGGCTCCGCACCGAGGTCAACGAGCTCCGCACCGAAGTGGCCGGGCTCCGCACCGAGGTCAACGAGCTCCGCACCGAAGTGGCCGCCCTCCGGACGGAGGTCAACGAGCTAAGGGACGAAGTTAACGGCCTACGGGCCAACCAAGACGAGCTACGAGCCGAAGTGAACGACCTACGATCCGAGATGCGGGCCGGTCACGCCGAGCTGCGCGAGGAGATGTCCGTGGTCAAGCGCTCCGTCGGCAACCTCGAGCTCTCCATGAAGCGTCTCGAGGGTGACGTCGCCGAGCTGAGGTCCGGCCACCTCGACCTGCGCAACCTGGTCTCCGGTCTCGCCAGGTAGCGAGCACCCCGCGACACCGTCGGCACCCACGGCCCCGGGTGCCGGCAGCGTGACGTCTCACCGGCGTCGCGGAACAGACGATCTTCAAAGGCATGGCGGTACGCGGTCGGCGCGGCGGAGGAGACCCGTGGCGGACCGGCTGCACCGGACCGCCCATGGGACGTGCGGTCAGGAACCGGCCCTGGCGAGGACCTCCAGCGGGTCGGCCAGGACCTGGGAGAAGGCCAGCTCGGCGGCGCCCACGAGGGTGGCGTCATCGCCGAGGGCCGAGGTGCGCAGGCGCAGGTGCTCGCGGGACGGCGGCAGGGCGTCGACGGCGAGACGGCTGCGGACCTGGGCGGCCGATCCCAGGTAGATCTCCCGGAGCATCCCCCCGAACACGATCATCTCCGGGTTGAAGAGGTTGACGAGGTTGGCGACCCCCAGCCCGAGCCAGTCACCGACCCGGCTCAGCGCGGCCTGCGCGACCACGTCCCCCCGGTCGGCGGCGTCGACCACGGCGCGGACGGCGTCGACCCCGACCCGGGGGCCGAAACGCCCGGCGGCCTCCAGCAGGGCGCGCTCCCCCACCTCGGCCTCCAGGCAGCCCAGCGACCCGCACGAGCACAGGCGTCCCCGGCCGGGATTGACGATCATGTGACCGACCTCGCCGCCGAAGCCCAGGTGGCCGCCGAGCAGCTGGCCGTTGACGATCACGCCCCCGCCGATGCCGACGTCCCCGTGCAGGTAGACCAGGTCGCGGCAGCCGACACCGACCCCCCGGGTCTGCTCGGCCAGGGCGGCCAGGTTGGCGTCGTTGCCGACGGCGACCGGCAGGCCGAAGGCCAGCCGCCGGGTCATCTCCTCGGCGAACGGCACGTCCTCGACGGTGACCATGTTGGGCCCGAACCTGATGATGCCGTCGTCGCGGCCCACTCCCCCGGGGAACGCCGCGGCGACCCCCACGCAGACCGTGTCCGGCCTGGTCCTGCGGTGCATCTGCCGGGCGAAGGCGGCGAGCGGGCCGACGATCTCCTCCAGGGAGAAGGAACCGCGCCGCCGTACCGTCTCGCGCCGGTCGAGGATGGTGCCGCCCAGGCCGACGCGGGCGGCGACCATGCGGTCGACGCCCACGTCGAAGGCGAACACGTAGACCCGCGCCGACTCCGG
Source organism: Streptosporangium sp. NPDC050148 (assembly GCF_055586505.1). NCBI lineage: Bacteria > Bacillati > Actinomycetota > Actinomycetes > Streptosporangiales > Streptosporangiaceae > Streptosporangium > Streptosporangium sp. NPDC050148. Next base: position 30,588 of record NZ_JBVJIA010000034.1, read on the forward strand.
GCGGACCACCAGGGACGGGCGCCCGGCGCGTCCCGTCTCCCGGGGGAGCTCCTCCCTGACCAGGCCCGCGGCGGTCAGGTCGGCGGTGAGGGCCATGATGGTGCTGCGGTTGAGCCCCATCCGGTTGGTGAGTTCCGCGCGGGAGGTGGGCCCGCCCAGATGCACGTGACGCAGGAGGGCCCCGAGGTTGTGACGCCTGATCTCCTCTTGGGAGGGACCTGCCCGCATGGCCTTGGATTCCTTCGGTGGATCGGAGTCGCTGATCACCTTAGCCCGGTGGCGGCCGCTCGCTTGCGGGAGAGGGCGTCCACCATGGCGGCCAGCAGCAGGACCGATCCGGTCACCATGTACTTCACGCCGGAGCTGTAGCCCATCAGGCCCATGCCGTTCTCGATGACCGCGACCACCGCGCCGCCGAGGATGGCGTCCAGCACCCGGCCCTTGCCGCCGAACAGGCTGGTGCCGCCGATGACGGCGGCGCCGACCGCGTAGAGCAGCACGTTGCTGCCGCCGGTGTTGGGGTCGACGGAGCTGGCGCGGGAGGCGGCGATGATGCCGCCGATGGCGGCCATGGAGGAACAGATGACGAACGCACTGATCTTCATCCGGTCGACGTTGATGCCCGCCCGGCGCGCGGCCTCGGCGTTGCCGCCGACCGCGTACAGGTGACGTCCGTACGCCGTGCGGCGGAGCAGGAACGTCAGGATCAGCAGCAGCACCACGATGACGGGCACCACGAGCGGCACACCGGCCAGCGAGACGACCGCGGCGTTGCGGCTGCGCTCGATGTTGAGGAAGTACACGGCGAGCCCGCCGAGCAGCGCGAGGGCGCCCACCCTGACCGCGATCAGCGAGATCGGGTCGGAGGTCAGGCCCCGGGAGGCGCGCTTGCGGGCGCGCGTCAGCTGGAGACCCGCGTAGGCGACGACGCCGACGGCCAGCAGGATCCAGCCCAGCGTCGGCGGCAGGTTCTTGTTGGAGATCGACAGGATCGTCTCGTCGCGGATGGCGATGATCGTGCCGCCCTTGACGAGCAGCAGCACGAGTCCCTGGAAGGCCAGGAAGGCCGCGAGCGTCACCACGAAGGACGGGATGCCGAGTTTCGCGACGATGGACCCGATCGTGGTGCCGATCACCACGCCGGCGAGGATGGCCGCGCCGACCGCGACGTACCAGGGCAGGCCCTGGCTGCTGAGCATGATCGCGAGGATCGCGGCGCAGACGCCGCTGGCGAAGCCCGCCGACAGGTCGATCTCGCCGAGGAGCAGGACGAAGACCAGGCCCATGGCGATCACGGTGACCGCGGCGCCCTGGGTGAGCAGGTTGGCGAAGTTGCCCGAGGACAGGAAGGCGGGGCGCAGGATCGCGAAGACCGTGCAGAGCACCACGAGGCCGAACACCGCCGGCAGCGCGCCCATGTCCCCGCCGCGTACCCGCTCGACGTAGCCGCGGGCGTTCGCCGTGATGGAGGGTGACTCCTGCACGGTCTTCGGGGTGATCGTGGCGGTCATACGGTGACTCCGTTGGTGAGGCCGAGGTCCCCGCTGCGGCCGGAGGTGATGAGTTCGACGACCTGTGCGTGGGTGACGTCCGAGGTCTTGACCTGGGCCGCCATCCGGCCGAGGTAGAGGGTCGCGATCCGGTCCGAGACGGCGAACACGTCGTTCATGTTGTGCGAGATCAGCACGACGGCCAGGCCCTGGTCGGCGAGGCGGCGGACCAGTTCCAGCACCTGCGCCGTCTGGGCGACGCCCAGCGCCGCGGTCGGCTCGTCGAGGATGACGACCTTGCTGTTCCACAGCACGGCCTTGGCGATGGCCACGGTCTGGCGCTGGCCGCCGGACAGGCTGGCGACGAGCTGGCGGATGGACTTGACGGTCCTGACCGAGAGGCTCTCCAGGGTCCTGGCCGCCATCTCCTCCATGGTGTCCTCGTCGAGGACGATGCCGCGCTTGTGCTCGCGGCCGAGGAACATGTTCTGGACGATGTCGAGGTTGTCGCAGAGCGCGAGGTCCTGGTAGACGATCTCGATGCCCAGGTCGGCCGCGTCGCGCGGGCTGCCGATCTGGACGGGCTTGCCGTCGAAGAAGTACTCGCCGGAGTCGATGGAGTGGATGCCGCCGACGCACTTGACGAGGGTGGACTTGCCCGCGCCGTTGTCGCCGACCAGCGCGGTCACCTCTCCGGGATAGGCGGAGAGGGAGACGTCGTGCAGGACCTGTACGGGACCGAAACTCTTGTCGATCCCGCGAAGTTCCAGTGCGGGGGTCATGGGGTTGTGCTCCCTGTGTTCATTTCGCGCGGTGGGGCTCGCGCGGTTGGGGCGCCTGCAGGCGGTGTCCTGCCCTGCCGTACGGGAGACGCTCATCTGCCGCGTACCCCGGTGTCACAGTGCGGATGCGCCACGATCGGGCGTGGGGGGGGGGGGGGGGGGGGGGGGGGGGGGGGGGGGGGGGGGGGGGGGGTGGGGGGGGGTGGGGGTGGGGGTGGTGTGTGTGGTGGCGGGAGGGTAGGCATCG
>NZ_JBVJIA010000034.1:33116-87407 GCF_055586505.1 Streptosporangium sp. NPDC050148
TGCCTCCCTCCCTCCTCTGCAAGGATCGATGTCCCCCCAGCGGGGCGGGGGGGATCCCCCCCCCCCCCCCCCCCCCCCCCCCCCCTCCCGCGTGTTACTCGATTCCGGCCTCGGTGCACTTCTTGGCGAAGTCACCGGTGCACAGCTCCTCCTTGGTCACGAAGCCGTCGGCGACGACGTCCTTGACGCTGTCGAAGAAGATCGGCTGGGGGTCGAGGAGGACGGCGGGCACGTCGGCGCCGCTCTCGCTGTCCTTGACCGTGCCGGACGCCGCGGGCTTCTCGCCCTTGGCCAGGCCGATGGCGAGCTCGGCGGCCGCGTCGGCCTCCTTCTTGATCGCCTTGTAGACCGTCATGCACTGGTCGCCGGCGAGGATGTTCTGCAGGCCCTGCACGGTGGCGTCCTGGCCGGTGACCGGGACCTTGCCGTTCAGGTTGTTCTTCTTGAGCACGGTGATGGCGGCGTTGCCGAGACCGTCGTTGGCGGCCAGGACACCGGCGATCTTCGGCTGCTCGGTGAGCATCTGCTCGAAGATGGTGCCCGCCTGGGCGTTGTCCCAGTCCGGAACCGACTGGTCCGGGCCCTTGACGTACTCGCCCGAGTCGTACTTGGGCTTGAGCACGCCGTCGTAGCCGTTCTTGAACAGCGTGGCGTTGTTGTCGGTCGGCGAGCCGTTGAGCTCGGCGACGATCGGCTTCTCGGCCTTCTTGTCGGTCAGGCACTTGACCAGGCCCTCACCCTGCAGGGTGCCGACCTTGGTGTTGTCGAAGCTGACGTAGTAGGACGCGCCGCCGTTGAGGGTGAGGCGGTCGTAGTCGATGGTGGCCACGCCCTGGGCCTTGGCCTTGTCGAGGACGGCCTTGCCGGTTCCGCTGTCCAGGTTGACGATCATCAGGACCGTGGCGCCGTTGGTGATCATCTGGTCGGCGATGGTCTGGAACTGCGTCTTGTCACCCTGGGCGTTCTGGATGTCGTAGGCGACACCCGCGGCCTTGAACGCCTCCTCCAGGTACTTGCGGTCCGCGGTCTCCCAGCGGGCGGAGGACTTGCTGTCGGGGAGGATGACACCGATCTTGCCGGCGGCGGCCGAGCTCGCGGCGGCGGAGGGTGCGCCGCTCGGGGCGGCGGTGGTGGGCTCTTCGCTCCCGCAGGCGGCGAGACCGAGGGTCATCACCGCGGCGGCGGTGGTCATGCTGAGGATCCCCTTGCGCATGGTGCACGGGTCCTTTCTTCGAAAGTGGGGGGTACGGAGGTGCGGCATGCCGAATTCGCGGGCCCGGCTCCGCCGGATCTCGGCTCACCGTTCCGTTGAATGTTGTTTGCGGCAACGTATTCCGCCGTTGGCCAGAGCGCCAGACCCTCCAGAGGTAAAGTTTGTTGTGGCCGGTAACAATCCAGAAACGCCTGCTTAACGACGTCGTGCCGGACGGCCGGAGCCCCTGCCCGGCCGGGGCCGCATCGCGGGCGGCGCCGGGCACGCCCGTTCCCGGTCCCCTGGGGACCGCGACCGGTCACCGTCGCGGCTCCGGACTACGCCGCCAGGCCGTCGAGCCGCTCGAGCGCCCGCTCGACCGCGTCCCGCCCCGCGGGCAGCAGGGGCAACCGGACGTCCGGCGTGGGGATGCGGCCCTGGGCGTGCAGGACCCCCTTGATCACGGTGGGGTTGGGTTCGGCGAACAGGGCCTCCGACAGGGCCGACAGGCGGTGCCCGAGTTCCCGGCCCCGCGGGAGGTCTCCGCCGAGCCAGGCGCCGGCCAGCTCGGCGAACCGTTCCGTGGCCAGGTGGGCGGAGGCCAGGACGGCGCCGGTGGCGCCGAGCGCGAGGAGCGGCGAGACGAACGGGTCGTCACCGGCCAGGACCGCGAAGCCCGGCGGGAGGTCACCGAGCAGGTCCACCGCGTGCCGGTCGACGCCGCCCGCCGCGTACTTCACCCCCGCGACCCCGGGCAGCCGGCCCAGCGCGCGCAGGCACTCCGCGTCGAGTTCCTGCCCGGTCCGGTACGGGACGTGGTAGACGACCAGCGGCACCGGGCCCGCGGCCGCAAGGAGGGCGAAGTGCGCCAGCACGCCGGGGTGCCCCGGCCGGGTGAAGGACGGCACCGGGACCAGCGCGGCCGTCACCTCCGGCCATGCCGCCAGGCGCGCGAGGGAGGCCGCGGTGGCCCGGGTGTCGTTGCCGCCCGCGCCGACGATCAGGGGTGCCGCGCGCTCACCGCAGACGTGGGCGCACACGTCGACGACCGCGCGCTTCTCCCTCTCGTCGAGGGTGGCGGCCTCGGCGGTCGTCCCCAGCGCGACGATCCCGGTGGCGCCCGCGGCCAGGACGTCGCGGGCGAGCCGTTCCAGGGCGTCCGTCGCGATCCGCCCGTCGGCGGTCAGCGGCGTGATCAGCGGTACGTGGATCCCGCGCAGGGCGGTGTTCGAGGTCATGGCCACCAGGGTGTCCCGGCCGTACTGTGCGGGTCCAGTTCACCTTTCCGGGTTCCAGCGTAAGCTGAGCCGATGCTCGATGTGCGCCGCCTGCGCCTGCTGCGCGAACTCGCCCTGCGCGGCACCATCGCCGCCGTCGCCCGGGCGCTGTCCTTCAGCCCTTCGGCCGTCTCCCAGCAGCTGTCCGTCCTGGAGCGCGAGGCGGGCGTGCCGCTGCTGGAACGGACCGGGCGGCGGGTGTGCCTGACCCCCGCCGGGCAGAACCTGGCCCGTCACGCCGAGGTGATCCTGCGGCACCTGGAGCAGGCCGCGGGCGAGCTGGTCGACGCCCGCCACGGCCTGGCCGGCCCGCTGCGCATCGGCACCTTCCCGACGGCGGCGCGGGCGATCCTCCCGGTCGCCCTGACCGTCCTGGCCCGCGAGCACCCCGCCCTGGAGCCGATGGTCTCGGAGATCGATCCGGCCGGCGTCGCCGACGCGCTGCGCGCCGGTGACCTGGACCTCGCGCTGATCCACGACTACGACTTCGTCCCCCGGCCGGCCGAACCGGGCCTGGCCACCCGTCCGCTGTTCGGCGAACCGGTCTACCTGGCGTCGGCCGCTCCGGTGACGGCCTCCGGCGGCCAGGCGATCACCGCCTGCGCGGACCTGCCCTGGATCGCGGCGATCCCGGGCACGGCCTGCCACACGATGACCGTCCGGGCCTGTCAGGCCGCCGGTTTCACCCCGCGCGTCCGGCACCACATCGACGAGTTCGCCACCGTGCTCGCCCTGGTCGCCGCCGGGCAGGGGGTCGCGCTGGTCCCGCGGCTCGGCGCGGTGGATCCGCCTCCCGGCGTGGTGCTGACCCGGCTGCCGATCCGCAGGCGGACCATGACCGCCCACCGGGCCGGAGCCGACGCGCACCCCGCCGTCGCCACCGTCACCGCCGCCCTGCGCACCGCGGTCCCCGCGGGGTTCGAGACCTGACGGCGGCCGCGGCGCCGTCGCGGGCGCGCCGCCCGCACGGGACCGGTGACACCACCCGGAGGGGACCGGCCCGCTCGGGGATCATGACGAGGGCGGGGCGGGGACGAGCCCGCCCTCGTAGGCCGCGATGACGAGCTGGGCCCGGTCGCGGGCGTGCAGCTTAGCCAGCAGCCGGCCGATGTGGGTCTTGACCGTGCCGACGGTGAGGTGGAGGTGCTCCGCGATCTCGGAGTTGGACATCCCCGTGCCGATGAGGGTGAGGACGTCCTGCTCGCGCTGGGTGATGTCGTCCAGGAGCCGCCGGGCCGGAGCGGGGCGGGGGCTTCGCAGGAAGTCGGCGATGAGCCGCCGGGTGACGGTGGGCGCGAGCAGCGCCTCGCCGGAGGCGACGACCCGGACGGCGGCCAGGAGCTCGGTCGCGGTCGCGCTCTTGACGAGGAACCCGCTGGCCCCTGCCCTGAGCGAGGCGTACACGTACTCGTCCTGGTCGAACGTGGTGAGGATCAGCACGCGGGCGCCGGCACCGGCCGGGTCGGCGCAGATGCGCCTGGTCGCCTCGATGCCGTCCATGTCCGGCATCCGCACGTCCATGAGGACGACGTGCGGCCGCCGCAGGCGGGTCAGGAACACGGCCTCGGCGCCGGTGCCCGCCTCGCCCACGACGACCATGCCCGGCGCGGTGTCGATGAGGACCTTGAGGCTGTCGCGCAACAGGACCTCGTCCTCGGCGAGCAGGACCCGGACGGGCTCCGGCTCGCGCGGGGACGGCTCACAGGGGGACGGGTCGCGCGGGGACGACTCGTGCGGGGACGACTCGTGCGGGGACGACTCGTGCGAAGACGGGAACGGGTCCTGCGGGGTGTCGTCGGTGGTCATGCCGGGGTGCCTTCCGGGTCGTAGGGCAGCCGGGCCGCCACGCGGAAACCTCCTTGGGGCCGGGGGCCCGCGCTGAACGTGCCCCCGTACATCCTGGCCCGCTCGCGCATGCCGATCAGACCGTGTCCCCCGTGTCCCCCGTGTCCCCCGTGTCCTGCGTCTACCCCGTGGTCCGCCCGCGGGGGCCGGCCGTTGCGGGGGCCGTCGTCTACGACCTCGATCGAGGCGGCCCGCCCGTCGACGTCCACGGTGACCACGCAGCGGGTGGACCCGGTGTGGGTGACGACGTTGGTCAGGGCCTGCTGCACGATCCGGTACACCGACAGCGCGACCCCGGCGGGGGGCACGCCCTCCTCGCGGACGGTCAGCTCCACCTCGACCCCGGCCGAGCGGGCATGGGCGGCCAGCTCGGGCAGGCCGGCCATGCCGGGAACGGGCAGGGGGGCCTCCCGCAGGTCGCCGTCGGAGCGCAGCAGGCCGAGCACCCGGTGGATCTCGGCGAGCGTGCTCCGGCTGGTCTGCTCGATGACGGCCAGCGCGGCGCGCACCTCCTGCGGGCGGGCGTCGGCGACGTGGTTGGCCACGGTGGCCTTGACGGCGATCAGGCTCATGCTGTGGCCGATGACGTCGTGCAGCTCCCGGGCGATGCGCCTGCGCTCGTCGCTCACCGCGGCCTCGGCGAGGTGGTGCACGAGACGGGCGGTGGTGTCCCGCTTCCAGCGCACGACCGCCCCGACGGCCCATGCGACGGCCAGCAGCACGCACGTCACGCCGATCTCGACCGGCCAGTACGGCGGCATCTCGCTGGGCGTGGCCGCGGGCGCGAGGCCGGGGAGGACCCGGTCGTAGAAGACCAGGATCGCGGCCGTCGCGGCGGACGCGCACGCCGCGGCGGCCGTCGCCGACCGTACGGCCGAGACCGTGGTGGCCACCTGGTAGAGCACGAGCACGGCCGGCACGAACGTCAGCCAGATCGCGCCCGCCGCGACGGCACCGGCCACGGTGGCCGACACGGCCGCGGCGCACGCCCACACGAGCATCGCCCGCGGCCGATGCCGCCGCAGCGCGACCGGAAGGCTCAGCACGGCCGCCACCGGCCAGGCCGACCAGGCGGGCCACGACGGCGACGGCCCCGGCGGGTCGACGATGGCGTACCCGACGAGCAGCGCCACGGCGATCGCCGCTCCCCCGTCGACGACGTCCCTTCCGCCGAGCCGCCGCAATGTCCCGTCCATGAGGGGAAGCTATCGCCTCACCGGAACCCCGGCGTCCGCCCGGGGTCGGACATCGGCCTCCGCCCAGGGTCATAGTGCCGGCCCGTACGCGCCGGCCGGGATCCGACCCCGGCCGGACGCGCCCGTGCGGCGCCGCCCACCACCATGATGCCGAGCCGGGACGCGCCGGAACCGAACAGACGGGCACGGGACACATGAACGTTGAGACTCGCGGGCGGATCGCCCGGTGGCGGCAGGCCGACGCGGACCGGCGGGCCGCCAACGCCGCGGCCAACCTGGAGCTGCAGCCCCCGTTCCCGGGACGCTGGGTGAGCGCCGCCGGGCTGATCGGCGGCCCCCTGCTGATCATGACCGCGACCGTCCTGCGCTCCCCGTTCCACTACTTCGTCCCCCAGCAGCTCGCCGCCTACGACCGCCACCCCGCCCTCGTCACCGCCGCCTACGCCTGCTTCGCCTGCGGGTTCATCCTGCTGCTCCCGGCCATCGTGACGCTGGCGCAGCGGATCGCCGCCACCAGCCCGCTGTGGGGGATCTGGGGCGGCTGCCTGGTGATCCTGGGCCTGTTCACCCGCGTCTTCCAGTTCGGCACCGACCACCTGGCCTTCCACATGACCGACAGCCTCGGGCTGCAGACGATGCTCGGCGCCGTCGACGACTACTACGTGGCGTGGCGGGACACGCGCTGGCATCCGTTCAGGGCGCTGTCCGGGCCCGCCTTCCTGGGCTGGGTCGTGCTGGCCGTCGGCGCCTACCGCTCCGGCGCCCTGGGACTGGGCCGTTCGATCGCGCTCGGCCTGATGTCGGCGCTCGCGCTCGGGACGCTCAAGGGCACCGAACCGCAGTCCTTCGTCGCCGTCGGCGGCCTGTGCGTCGCCCTCATCCCCCTGGGCGTCTCCCTGCTGCGCAGCGGCCCTCCCCCGAGCAGGCGCGCCATGGTGTGGATCGTGGTCCTCGTCGCCGGGCACGTCCTCGGCAACCTCTACGGCCCCAGGGGGTGACGGCACCCGGGACGCCGTGCCCGACGGCACGCGGAGCCCTGACGGCACGCGGAACGCCGAGCCCCGACGGCACACAGAGCCGGCACGCGGAGCCCTGACGGCACGCGGGACGCCGGGCCCCGACGGCACGAAGCCGCCCGGCGGGACGGTGTCCCGCCGGGCGGCTCTCGTCAGGAGAACGCGCTACCCGGATCAGCGCTTGGCGAGCAGCGACCGCAGCACGTACTGCATGATGCCCCCGTGCCGGTAGTAGTCGGCCTCCCCGGGGGTGTCGATGCGCACGACGGCCTGGAACTCCTTGTCGCCGGCCCTGACCGTCACCGTGGACGGGACACCGCCGGTGTTGAGCGCCTCGACACCGGTGATGTCGAAGGTCTCCTCACCGGTCAGGCCCAGCGAGGCCGCGGTCTCGCCCTCGGGGAACTGCAGCGGCAGCACGCCCATGCCGATCAGGTTGGAACGGTGGATGCGCTCGTAGGACTCGGCGATGACGGCGCGGACGCCGAGCAGCGCGGTGCCCTTGGCGGCCCAGTCGCGCGAGGAGCCCGAACCGTACTCCTTGCCCGCCAGGACGACGAGCGGGATCCCGGCGGCCTGGTAGTGGGCCGAGGCCTCGTAGATGAAGGCCTGCGGCCCGCCCTCGACCGTGAAGTCGCGGGTGTAGCCGCCCTCCACGCCGTCGAGCAGCAGGTTCTTCAACCGGATGTTGGCGAAGGTGCCGCGGATCATGACCTCGTGGTTGCCCCGGCGCGAGCCGTAGGAGTTGAAGTCCTTGACCTCGACGCCGTTCTCCCTGAGGTAGTCGGCGGCCGGGGTGCCGACCTTGATGGCGCCCGCCGGGGAGATGTGGTCGGTGGTGACCGAGTCGCCCAGCTTGGCGAGCACCCGGGCGCCGGAGATGTCGGTCACCGGCTCCGGCTCCGGCGGCATGCCGTCGAAGTAGGGGGCCTTGCGGACGTAGGTCGAGGCCGGGTCCCACTCGAAGGTGTTGCCGGTCGGGATCGGCAGCGAGCGCCAGGTCTCGTCGCCCTTGAACACGTCGGCGTAGTCGTTCAGGAACATCTGCTGGTCGATCGAGGAGGCGACGACCTGCGCGATCTCCTCGGGGGCCGGCCAGATGTCGGCCAGGAAGACCGGCTCGCCGTCCGAACCGGTGCCCAGCGGCTCGTTGTTCAGGTCGATGTCCATGGTGCCCGCGAGGGCGTAGGCGACGACCAGCGGCGGCGAGGCCAGGTAGTTCATCTTGACGTCGGGGTTGATCCGGCCCTCGAAGTTGCGGTTGCCCGACAGCACCGCGGTGACCGCGAGGTCGTTCTCCTGGATGGCCGCGGAGATCTCCTCCTGCAGCGGGCCGGAGTTGCCGATGCAGGTGGTGCAGCCGTAGCCGACCAGGTTGAAACCGATCTTGTCCAGGTACGGCTGCAGGCCCGAGCGGTCGAAGTAGCCGGTGACCACCTGCGAGCCCGGGGCCAGGGAGGTCTTGACCCACGGCTTGCGGGTCAGGCCCTTCTCGACCGCGTTCCTGGCCAGCAGCGCGGCGCCCATCATGACGTACGGGTTGGAGGTGTTGGTGCAGCTCGTGATCGCGGCGATGGTCACCACGCCGTGGTCGATCTCGAAGGTGGTGCCGTCGGCCAGCGTGACCGGCACGACCTTGTGCGGGCGGTCGCCGTCGAGGTCGGCCTCGTTGGGCTTGTCGCCGTTGTCCTGGCCGGAGACGGCCGGGGGGTCGGAGGCGGGGAACGACTCGGCGGAGGCCTCGTCCAGCGGGCCCTGCACGCTGGAGACGTAGTCCTTGACGGCCGCGCGCCAGGCCCGCTTGGCCTCGGCGAGCGCGATGCGGTCCTGGGGGCGCTTGGGGCCGGCGATCGAGGGGACGACCGTGGACAGGTCCAGCTCGATGTACTCGGAGAAGACGGGCTCCTCGGCCGAGGGGTCCAGCCACATGCCCTGGGCCTTGGCGTAGGCCTCGACCAGGGCGACCTGCTGGGCGGGACGGCCGGTCAGCGTGAGGTAGTCGATGGTCTGGCCGTCGATCGGGAAGATCGCGCAGGTCGAGCCGAACTCGGGGCTCATGTTGCCGATCGTGGCCCGGTTGGCCAGCGGCACGCTGGAGACGCCCTCGCCGTAGAACTCCACGAACTTGCCGACGACGCCGTGCTGGCGCAGCATCTCGGTGATCGTGAGGACCAGGTCGGTCGCGGTGGCGCCGGCCGGGAGCTTGCCGGTCAGCTTGAAGCCGACCACGCGCGGGATCAGCATGGAGATCGGCTGGCCGAGCATCGCGGCCTCGGCCTCGATGCCGCCGACGCCCCAGCCCAGGACGCCGATGCCGTTCTCCATGGTGGTGTGCGAGTCGGTGCCCACGCAGGTGTCGGGGTAGGCGGTCAGGACCGTCTCGCCGTCCCGCTCGACGTCGCGCGTCATCACCACGCGGGCCAGGTGCTCGATGTTGACCTGGTGCACGATGCCGGTGCCCGGGGGGACGACCTTGAACTCGTCGAAGGCCGTCTGGCCCCAGCGCAGGAACTGGTAGCGCTCGCGGTTGCGCTCGTACTCCCGCTCGACGTTGCGGCGGAAGGAGTCGGCCCCGCCGAAGAAGTCGACGATGACCGAGTGGTCGATGACCATCTCGGCCGGGGCGAGCGGGTTGATCCTGGCCGGGTCGCCGCCGAGGTCGCGGACGGCCTCGCGCATGGTGGCCAGGTCGACGACGCACGGGACGCCGGTGAAGTCCTGCATGATCACGCGGGCCGGCGTGAACTGGATCTCCACGTTCGGCGTGGCGGACGGGTCCCACCCCGCGATCGCCCGGATGTGGTCGGCGGTGATGTTCGCGCCGTCCTCGGTGCGGAGCAGATTCTCCAGAAGGATCTTCAGACTGTACGGGAGACGGCCCGACCCCTCCACGGCGTCCAGCCGGTAGATCTCGTATCCCGCGTCACCGACGCGGAGCGTGTCACGGCTGCCGAAGCTGTTCGCGGACACGGTTCGCCTCCTCATCACCCTGATGTCTGGCGCGCCGGCACATAAGGCGCAACTGAATCCTGCCGCACCGCCCGAGTGCCCATGTCGGTTAGGTACGCCTAACTTCCTGGTCATCGGCCGGTCGCGGCGGATGTCTCGATATCAAGATATCTCCTGGATATCTCGACATCAAATTACTCACCAGTATGGTCAGAGCGGGGCGAGACGGAGGTACAGCAGCCCGAGAACGACGACGGAAAGTACCGGACCGAGAAACTTCTGCTCGAAGGCGCGGCCCGTCTTGATCCCGATCTTCCAGGGCAGCAGCCATTTCCGCCGGATCGGCCAGAGCACCGGGCAGCCCCGTTCCGTGCAGCAGTCCCCCGCGACATGGGTCAGGCAGCCGATGGCCACCGCCAGCCCCAGCCAGGCGTACCCCACGTTGTCGCTGCGGAAGACGATGAACAGCCCGCCCGTCATGCCGACGTTGAGCATCGCCGAGGCGAACTTCTTGCCCGGGATGGCGATCCCGACGGCCCGCAGCGCCAGGCCGATGAGCAGGATCACCATGATGTCGCGGCCGAGCGGGTAGGTGTTGGCCAGGTAGTGCGCGCCGAAGCCCGCGGCGACCGCGAACGCCAGCGAGTGGGTGATGTTGCGGTGCCCCCCGGCGAGCCACGACACCGCCTTGCTCAGCGCCCAGGTGACCGGCCCGAACGTCTGCGCGATCGTCGCGCTCGGGTGGTCGAGGTCGGGCAGCATCGCGGCACCGGCGCAGATGATGGTCCCGGCGACCAGCTCGGCCGGGTCGAGCGCGTTGACCATGACACCGGTCTCGATGAACCGGTGGGACTCGGTCAGCAGCGGGAACGCGGCCAGCGGGGGCGCGAGGCCCAGCCAGACGATCGCCCCGGTCAGGGCGTGCGTGTGTCCCATCATCGCCCGGACACCACCATGGAGATCATCCCGAGAGACCGTACGCCGCCGCCTTCCCCGGACGGCGCACCACGGTGTCCCGCATCACCGGCGTGTCGCGCGGGCCCTATGGCCCGGACACGCGGGTGCCGATCGTTCCCGTCCGATTCCCCTGCCGCCCGAGGGCGACGATCGTCCGCTTCGATCTTCCCGTCCCTTCACGAGGTGTGCCTGCCCCTGGCATCTTCCTATGAACGAGGAACGGATGGAACGGACGATTGGTGCCGGGAACCGCGACCGGAGCGGCGTTCCGGCCGCGACGAGCGGGAACGGTCCACCCGCGAACCGGGCCGTCCGGGAGATCACCCACCCGGGAGGCCCGTCGGGGCGGAACGGGACGCGGAAGAAGGCGCGACGAGTCCGACCGCGGACGGCTCGACCGGCGGGAAGGCGAGCGGTCTGCGGACGGGCCGGAAGCGGGCCGCGCGGGGCGGGATCGGCGGGAGCCGGGGAAGATCACCGGCGTGTCGCCCGCGGACCGCACCTGGGGAAACGACAGACGGGACCGTTCCGCACCGAAAGCACCCCCCAGCCCTTCCGGCACGGAACGAATCCCGTCTACGTCCTTTGTAACGTGCCGGTCTCAGTACTTGTTCCTGATTCCGGCAAGAATTCCGTGATCTGCCTCACTTCTACGCTGGGCATCGACGATCTCACTCTCGGTGACGATCCACAGGAACGGCACCAGGGGCAGCGCGGCGAGGACGGCGAAGACTCCGAAGGCCCAGGTCAAGCCCGTGATCTCGGCGAGTATCCCGGCCAACGCCGCACCCAGCGGCAGGGTCCCCCAGCTCAGCAGGCGGCTCGCGGCTCCGTAACGGCCCAGCAGCCGGTCCGGGACGAGCATCTGCCCAAGGGTCCGGGCGTTGACCGTCCACAACGTCCCGCCCAGGCCGCCGAGGAACGCGGCCACGCCGACCGCCCACGCCCGCGGGAACACGGCCGGAACGATCATCATGACGACGGTGAAGACGATGTCGGTGAACAGCGCCCAGCGGATCCCCAGCAGGCGGTTGACCGCCCCCACCGCCACCGCGCCCAGCAGACCGCCCAGGCCGATCGAACTGATCAGCAGGCCGTAGCCGAACGCGTCGAGCTGGAGCACCCGCGTCGCGTAGGAGGGCAGCAGCGCCAGCCAGGCGCTCCAGCAGGCCGACAGCACGGCGATGGTCAGCGTCATGGCGCGGAGCAGGCGGTGGTTCCACAGGAAGGCCAGGCCCTCGACCATCTCCGCCCGGACCCGCCCCGGCTCCCGCACGGGCACCCGGTCGTCCCGGTTCCCGGCGTCTCCGCCGTCCCGCAGGCCGGTCGCCCGGAAGCGGCCGGTCAGCAGGGCCAGCAGCACCGCCCCGAAGGCGAAGGCCGCGGCCGACGAGCCCAGCGCCAGGGCCGTCCCCACCCCGGCGAGCAGGCCCCCGACGGCCGGGCCGGCGAACTCGTTGGCGACGGTCTCGCTCCCGGCGATCCACGCGTTGACCGGCCGCAGCCGGTCCCGTGACACGGCGGCGGGGATCAGCGCGCCGACCGCGGAGTTGGCCACCACCTCGGCGATCCCGATGGCCAGGCCCGCGAGGTAGAGCAGGGGCAGCGACAGCACGCCCGCGGCGTGGGCCGCCACCAGGACGAGCGCGGCGGCGAGCCTGACCAGGTTGGCCCAGGCGGCAAGCCTCCTGCGATCTCCCCGGTCGACGAGCACCCCGACGTGGAGCGAGGCCAGCAACCAGGGCAGCGTCAGGGTGAGGCCCACCCCGGCCACCAGGCCGGGCGAGGCGGTCAGGCCGACCGCCAGCAGGGGCAGGGTGATCTTCGCCACGCCGTCGGCGAGGTTGGTGGCCACCGTGAATCCCACGAGCACGAACTCGTTACGCTGCATTCAACACCACCTAAAGGCTTTTGGTGGTTGCATCCTACGCATGCGGAGATCGCCCGTCGACCGTCCCGGGGCGGGATCCCGGCGGGCACCGGCGCGCGGACGGCCGACCGGGGTAACCCGTCGCGGGCGAAGACGCGCGGCCGGGACGGCGACGACGACAGATCGCCCGGCGGCGCCGGTGGTACCGCCACTCCCGCCCGCCGTGGGGCCCCTGACCCGTTTCCGCAGGTGAGGCGGACAATGAAGACATGACGATCACCTTCATCACCGGAGCGAACAAGGGTCTCGGCCGCGAGACCGCCCGCCGTCTCACCGAACTCGGTCACATCGTGCTCGTCGGCGCGCGCGACCCCGAGCAGGGCGAGCGGACCGCCGCCGAACTCGGCGCCAGGTTCGTCCCCGTCGACGTGACCGACGACGCGTCCGTCGCCGCCGCGGCCGCGGACGTCGCCGAACACGAGGGCTCGATCGACGTCCTGGTCAACAACGCGGGCATCGCCGGCCCTCGGGCCGACCCCACCACCCTGACCGGCGCCGACGCCCTCGGCGTCCTCGACGTCAACCTCGTCGGCGTGGTCCGCACGACCACCGCCTTCCTGCCGCTGCTGCGCCGGTCACCGGATCCGGCCATCGTCAACGTCAGCAGCGGGCTGGGATCGCTCGCCTTCACCCACGACCCGTCGCGGATCGAGTCCTCGGTGGTCGCGCCGCTCTACGCCGCCTCCAAGGCGGCGCTGACGATGCTGACCACCCAGTACGCCAGGGCGCTGCCGGACGTCCGCGTCAACGCCGCCGACCCCGGCTACACCGCGACCGACCTGAACGGCAACAACGGCACCCAGACCGTCACCGAGGGCACGGACGCGATCGTCGCCCTGGCGACCGAGGGGCCCGGCGCGGGCTCGGGCCGCTTCGTCGACCGGTTCGGGGAGATCGCCTGGTCCTGATCGTCCCTGGCCGTGGCCGGGACGGCCCCCGGCCGGCCCGGTGACATGGTCGTGCCTCCGGATGCCCCCACCCCCACTTTCGCGACATATGGTTGCCAGCAGAATGTTCTCGATATATCTTTGAAGCATCGAGAGCGATCGAAGGACGATCGCGATATGGAGGTCGGACATGACATCCGCAGCGTCGGGCGGCCCGTGGGCGGGCATCGGCCCGGATGAGATCAGGCGTGAGATGAAGCGCGCGGCCAAGGAGGCGTGGCGGCAGGCGGCCGCCGGCTGGCAGCGGGGCGGGGGGCGGCACGACGCGCACCACCACTCCCACGAGCACCGTTCGCACGGGCACGCCGAGGGCGGGCCGCACGAGCACCGCCACCGCGGCCACCGCGGCCCCTTTCCCGGCGGACCCTTCCCCGGCGGCGGGTTCCCCTGGGAGTTCGCCCGGGGCGGCTGGGGGCGCAGGGGCCCGTTCGGCGGGGGCGGGCCGCCGTTCGGCCGCGGGCGCAAGGCGAAGCGCGGCGACGTCCGCGCGGCGATCCTCGCCCTGCTGACCGAGACCTCCTGCAACGGCTACCAGATCATCCAGGAGATCGAGCGGCGCAGCGAGGGGGGCTGGAAGCCCAGTCCGGGCGCGGTCTACCCCGCACTGCAGCAGCTCACCGACGAGGGCCTGGTCCTGTCGGAGGAGAACGAGGGGCGCAAGACGTTCAGTCTCACCGAGGCCGGGCGCGCCTACGTGGCCGAGCACCCCGAGGAGGTGCGCGCCCCGTGGGAGGAGATGACCCCCGACGTGGACGACAGCACCTGGGAGCTGATGGACATCACCCGCCAGTCGGGGTTCGCGATGCTCCAGATCCTGCAGACCGGCAGCGAGGCCCAGATCCGGGAGGCGAAGCAGGCGCTGGTCGAGACGCGCCGCAAGCTCTACCAGATCCTGGCCGACGGCGACACCGGCGAGGAGTGAGCAGACCATGACGCCCCGAGAGGGACTTCGCATCGGAGACGCCGAGCGCGACGCGGCGATGGAGTTCCTGCGCGAGAACTACGCCCAGGGCCGCCTGACCCACGAGGAGCTCGACGAGCGGCTGGAGCTGGCGCTGTCCGCGCGGACGGGCGGCGACCTGGCCAGGGTGAGCGCCGACCTGCCCGGCCGGAGCGGGGACGGCGAGGGCGTCGCAGACGTCCCGGGGGCACCGGATCCCGCGGGGCCGTGGGGGCACGCGGATCCGTGGGAGCGCGCCATGAGGTCGTGGGCGCACGCCGGTGGGCCGTGGGGGCACGGCCGGCCGGGCGGTCACGGCCCCCGGTCGTGGGCGGACGGGCCGGGACGGTCCTGGGCGCACCACCACCCCGACGCGTGGATGCGCCACCGCGCCGCCCGTGAGTACCGGCGCCGGGAGCGCCGGGGCGGGCCCGGGTTCCCCGTGCCGCTGATCCTGCTGCTGGTGGCCGGGGTGGCGTTCACCGGTCTCGGGGTGCTGAAGGTCCTCCTGGCGATCGCCCTGGTGCTGACCGTGGCGGGTGCCCTCCGCCGGGGGCGGGCGCGCACCGGCGGCCACTCCCGGATCGGCCCTCCGGGCGCGGCCTGAGCGACTCCGGGTCCCCGGTTCCCCCGGCCTTCGGGCCGGGGGCGCGTCACCAGAGCGTCTCGGGCTCCGCGTCCGTACCGTCACCGGGTCCCGGTCCGCCGGAGAGGAACTCCCGGATCCTCCGCATCTCCCCCGCGATGCCGTCCAGCGTCCAGTGCGCGTTCAGGCCGCTCGGGTTGGGCAGCACCCAGACCGCGACGCCCCCGATCCGGGACCGCTGCGGGCCGATCGCCGCCTTGGGCGCGCCGAACGCCTGCCGGTAGGCCGTCACCCCGGCCACCGCCAGCACCTTGGGCCGGACCTCGGCGACGAGCCTCGCCAGCCTCTTGCCGCCCTCGCGGAACTCCTCGGCCGACAGCTCCGCCGCCTGCGCCGTGGGACGCTGCACCACGTTGGTGATGCCCAGCCCGTAGGAGGGGAGCAGGTCCTGCTCGGACGGGGACAGCAGCCGGGGCGTGAACCCGGAGCGGTACAGCGCGGGCCAGAAGCGGTTGCCCGGACGGGCGAAGTGGTGGCCGGTGGCCGCGGAGTACAGGCCGGGGTTGATGCCGCAGAACAGCACGTCCAGGTCGGGGCCCAGCACGTCCTCGATCGTCCGGTCCGTGGAGGCCTCCAGCTCGGCCCGGCTCGGCCGCCGGACCGGCGACCCCGTGCCCCCGCCGGGCGGGCGCCGGTCGGGCGGGCCCTCGCGAGGCGGGTTCTCGCGAGGCGGATTCTCGTGGAGCGAGCCGGGGCCCCTGCGCGAGGAGCCGGGGTTCTCGGGAGAGGGGGCGGGGGTCTGGTGAGGCGGCACGGGCCGAAGCTACCCCTTCCCGCCGGGCTTATCCTCACGTCCCGCCGTCTCTCCGGGCATGAGCACCGCGGAAAAGAACGGGCGTGCCGCGGAGACGACGCGCCTCACTCGGCAATTCACGACTATTCACTATTATGTCGGCATTAAAGTTTATAAACGGTCATTGGTGGTCATTCCCGGTCGTTCGATTTCCACCGGGTGAGGACGACCCGCCGGTCACGGTGAATACTCCGTACCCCGCGAACGGGATGTCTCCGCGGGCGGTGGGCGATCCGCCGCGTCCGGCTTCCGGGGCCGCATCCCGAACAGGAAGCGGGTCGGCCGGGTCCGCCGCACCAGCAGGTCGTAGGCCAGGATCGTCAGGGCGAGCGAGCAGGCCACGATGACGACGTACTTGACCGCGATCGGTGCCTGCCAGCGCACCACCTGGTAGGCGACCGCGACCACGATGGGCTGGTGCAGCACGTACAGCGGCAGGACGGCCTCGGCCAGGTAACCGCGCAGGCCGCCTCCGCTCCCGCTCCGGGACCGGGTGGCCGGGCGGACGCCCGAGGAGTCCGCGCGAGGAAGCACGCCGGGGGGACCCGCGTGAGAGGGGACACCGGAGGGACCCGCCTCGGGCCGGGTGCCGGAACCGGCGGAACCCCGGTCGAGGACGCCGACGATCGTCAGCATCCAGCACCATCCGGCGGCGCCGTACAGCGCCCGGCCGAGGACGGCGAGCGGCGCCGAGGCCGTGAAGGCGTCGTCGCCCGCGGACAGCAGCACCGGCACTCCGGCCGCGAACAGCGCCAGCCCGCACGCGGCGACCACGCGCAGGTCGCGGCGCACCGCCCCGCGGAAGCGCTCGTCGGCCGCGAACGCGAACCCGTAGCAGAAGAAGGCCAGGTACGCCCACCGGCTCCACCCGGCGTACTCCTCCTCCAGACCGAGGACCATGCTGATCAGGACCAGCGGCAGGGCGGGCAGCAGCACCGCGCCGCGCACGCGGGTGAGCCCGGCGACCCGCTCGCCGAGGCCCGATGACGGCAGCCACCGCACCGCGAGCGAGAGCAGCAGCGAGAACGTCAGCAGCAGGACGAGGAACCACAGGTGCCCCGTCTCGAAGTACTCGCCCTGCAGGACGAAGGGGAACTGGGCGAGGTCGAGCTCGACCCGGAAGAACCGGGGCAGGAACTCCAGGTACGACTCCCGGTTGGCGGGGTCGGCACGCAGTCGCAGCCACTGCGGCACCGGGACGACGGCCACCGTGGCGAACACCAGCGGCACGGCGATCCTGCGCAGGCGCTCCACGGCGTAGCCGGCCGGGCCGCGGCGGCCCAGCGAGTGGCGCGCGGCCAGGCCTGCGAGGTAGAAGAGCAGCGGCATCGCCCACAGCACGCCCAGGACGCTGACGACCATGGTGAGGCCGGTGGTCTCGGCGTTCTTGACGTAGAAGTCGTCGCGGGCGTCGAACACCAGCGCCGAGTGGAAGAGCACCAGCCCGGCCACCACCACGACGCGCAGGAGGTCCACCTCCGTCCGCCGCCCGGTCACGGCGCCGGTGCCGGTCGCAGGCCCGGTCGCAGGCCCGGTCGCGGGTTCACCCCCGGTCGCGGGTCCTGTCGCAGCCGAAGGGCCGGTCGCGGACCCGGTCGCGGATCCGGGCCCGGCCGGGGAGGCCGGGGGCGTCGGGGGCGTCGGGGGCGTCGGGGGAAGGGTCATGCCCGGCCCTCCGGCGGGAGGGAGCGCCTGCGGGCCGTGTGGACCACCGTGACCACGGCCAGCACGGCGGCGGGGCCGAGCATGTCCTTGGGCCAGAACTCCAGCGGGCACGCCTCCACCACGCTGGCCACGCCCCAGGCCACGACGTTGACCGCCAGGATCGCGCCCCAGACGAGCCACAGGATCCTCAGCCACCGGGTCACGTCCCGGCGGACCGGTGGCGGGCTCTGCCGTCGTTCGGCGGGCAGGTCGGCGAGCAGCACGGTCAGCTCGCCGCGGGTGGTGGCGGACAGCGCCCGGCCCACCCGGTCGTCGAACTCCGGCATGTCGAGACAGCCCTCCTCGACGGCCAGCCGCAGCCGCCGGGTGGCGGCCTCGCGATCGTCGTCCGACGCCCGCACGTCGCCGTGCTCGGCCATCTCTACCTCCTGTGGGGGCTACGAAGCCGTCTCTCCGGCCTCGCGGGCCAGGAAACGGTCGATCTCGGCTCTCTCCGCGGCCGGGAGGTCGCGTTCCGCGCACCGCCGCTCCGCCACCGCCCTCAGGTGGGGGCGGGCCGCCGCCGGGTCGACGCCGTCGAGGAAGGCGGCGAGCAGGTCGGCCCGCCCGGCCCGCAGGGACGGTTCCGTGACGGTGGCGGTGGCCAGGATGAGCCAGGTGCACGCGGCGTCCACCGCGGGCGCGCCCCTGGCGGCGTTGGCCCAGTCGACGACCTTCGGGCCGTCGGCGGTGACGAGCACGTTGCCGGGATGCAGGTCCAGGTGGAGCAACCGGTTGCCGGGGCGGCCGACGGCGGCCTGCAGCCAGCCGGGCGACCGCACGGCGGACAGCGCCCGCAGCAGGCCGGCCAGGAGCGCGCCGTGCTCGGCGGCCCGCCCGGGGGTGCGGGCCGCCTCCTGGAGCAGGCTCGGCCCGTCCACGTGCTCCATGAGGATGTCGGGCCCGTCGGCGTCGAAGATCTCCGGGGCGGGGAAGCCGTGCCGCCGCACGTGCCGCATCACCGCGGCCTCGCGTTCGAGGCTGCGGCCGTCACGCGAGCGGCGGACGACCCGGCCGGGCCCCGCCTCGAAGATCTCACAGTCGTAGCCGGCGACGATCAACGATCCAACCTGCATGCCTGTCAGGTTAGGCGGTAAAGCCGGTACGTCGATACGCCGAGGCGGTGACCGTTTTTTACGGTAACTACCTGTCAGCGAGAGAGGCGGTACTTATCGCTAACGTGAAGCGAACATGGATTCATTCTTACTCACCTGCTTATTCCATTAATTATGGGGAGGTGACACGTTGCTGGTAGCAACCGACCTCGTCAAGCGTTATGGCGACATCCAGGCACTCGACGGATTCACTCTGAGCGTGGCGGCCGGAGAGATCGTCGGGCTCCTCGGACACAACGGCGCGGGCAAGACGACCTTCGTCGAGATCGTGTCGAACCTGGTCCGCCCGGACGGCGGCAGGGTGACGATCGACGGCAGACCGCCCTCCGCCGTACGCGGCCAGGTCGGCGTGGCTCCCCAGCACATCGCCCTGTACCCGTCGGCGACCGTCCGCGAGCACCTGGAGCTGTACGGCAGGCTCTCGGGGCTGCGCGGGGCCGCGCTGCGCTCGGCGATCGAGGACCTGTCGGTCGTGCTGCGGCTCACCGAGATCATGGACAGGCGGGCCGGCAAGCTCTCGGGCGGCCAGCAGCGCCGTGCCCAGGCCGCGACCGCGCTCGTGCACCGGCCGGGCCTGCTGCTCCTCGACGAGCCCACCGCGGGCGCGGACCTGGAGACCCGGCAGGCGATGCTCGACGTCGTCAAGCAGCGCGCCGGCGAGGGTGCCGCCGTCGTCTACACCACCCACTACCTGCCCGAGCTCACCGAGCTGCAGGCCACGATCGCGGTGGCGCGCGACGGCCGGGTCATCGCCCGGGGCGCCTACGAGGAGCTGGCCAGGGACCTGCCGGGCGAGGTGCGGGTGACGCTGGAGGGCGAGGAGGAGCTCACGATCTCCACCTCGGACCCGGCGGCGACGCTCATCGACCTCCTGCACCGCACCAAGCGCCCGATCAGCTCGGTGGACGTGCGCAACCCGTCCCTGGACGACCTCTACCGATCCCTGGCGGTCCACGATGCTCCTTGACGCCCCGCGGCCCGGCATCGACCTGCTCGGCTCCGCGCACCGGATCGCCGCCCTGGCCCGGCACAACCTGACCCTGCGGCTGCGCGACCCCGGCCAGATGATCAGTTACGTGGCCATGCCGATGGTGCTCATGCTGGTCCTGCGGCCCCTGTACGTCAGGGCGCTCGACACCGGCGCCACCCAGGTGGCCACGGGCCTGATGGTCATGTTCTCCGTCTTCGCGATCTCCCTGGCGGGCAACGCGATCCTGTCCGAACGCACCTGGCGCACCTGGGACCGGCTGCGGGTGAGCCGCGCCCCCGCGGCCGAGCTGCTCATCGGCAAGACCCTGCCGCTGTTCGTGGTGATGGTCACCCAGCAGTCGATCCTGCTCGTGTACGGCTGCCTGGCGATCGGGCTGCCCGTCCCGCCCAATCCGCTCGTCGTGTTCATGTCGATCGTGATCTGGGCCTTCGCGCTGCTGGCGATCGGGGCGGCGCTCGCCACGATCGTGCGCAGCCACGGCGAGCTCAGCGTCATCTCCGACGTGGGCGCGCTCACGCTCAGCTCGCTGGGCGGGGCACTGGTGCCGCTGAGCCTCATGCCCGCGTGGGCGCAGGCGGTCGCGCCCGCGTCCCCCGGCTACTGGGCCCTGACCATGATGCAGTCCGCGGTCGCCGGGAACGTGGCGGGCACGCTGCGTCCCGCGGCCGTGCTGCTGGCGATCGGTGTCCTGGCCGGCGCGTTCGCCGCCCGCAGGCTCGCGCGCGGCTGGGGCCGCGGCGGGCTGATGTGAGCACCTGACATGAGCACCGCAAGCCAACTCCAGTGAATTGAGGCAGGTTGATGGAACACGGACATCCACCGGGCGGCACCGACATCGCGATCGTCGGCATGGCCGGCCGGTTCCCCGGCGCGACCGACATCGGGACGTTCTGGCGCAACATCAGCACCGGTGTCGAGTCGTTCACGCGCTTCTCCGACGAGGACCTGATCGCCGCGGGCGTCGACCCGGCCACGTTCCAGCAGCCGAACTACGTCCGGTCGCGGCCGATCCTGGAGGACATCCGCGGGTTCGACGCGGGGTTCTTCGGCTACAACCCGCGCGAGGCCACCCTCGCCGACCCGCAGCAGCGCATCTTCCTGGAGTGCGTGTGGGAGGCCCTGGAGTGCGCCGGCTACGCGGCGCCCCAGGGCCGGGGCAGCGTCGGGGTGTTCGCCGGGATGAACATCAGCGGTTACCTGCTGACCCGGCTGATGGCCTTCCAGATGGGCGTCGACACCTCCGCCCTGATGATCGGCAACGACAAGGACTCGCTGGCCACGAACGTCTCCTTCCGGCTCGACCTGAACGGGCCCAGTCTGTCGGTGCAGACGTTCTGCTCCACCTCGCTGGTCGCGGTGCACCTGGCGAGCGAGAGCCTGCGCCGGAGCGAGTGCGACATGGCCCTGGCCGGGGGCGTGTCGGTGCGCATCCCGGACCGGATCGGCTACCTGTGGGAGGAGGGCGGCCAGGAGTCGCCCGACGGGCACGTGCGCACCTTCGACGCCGAGGGCCGGGGCAGCATGTTCGGCGACGGTGCCGCCGTGGTGACGCTCAAGCGCCTGACGGACGCGGTCGCCGACCGCGACACCGTGTTCGCGGTCATCCGCGGCTCGGCGATCAACAACGACGGCGCGATGAAGTTCAGCTACCTGGCGCCCAGCATCGACGGCCAGCGCCGCTGCGTGTCGGCGGCCCTCGCCCGCGCGGGCGTCGACCCGGCCGACGTCTCCTACGTCGAGGCGCACGGCACCGCCACCGAGGTCGGCGACCCGATGGAGGTGGCCGCGCTGACCCGCGCCTTCGGGGCGACCGGGCGCGGGCAGTACTGCGTGCTCGGCTCGATCAAGCCGAACGTCGGCCACCTCGACAGGGCCTCCGGCGTGACCGGGCTGATCAAGGTGGTGCAGTCGCTGCACAACGAGCTGATCCCGGGCACGCTGCACTACACCTCCCCCAACCCGGAGATCGACTTCGAGGCGAGCCCGTTCCGCGTCACCGCCGAGCCGACGCCGTGGCCGCGTACCGGCGACCGGCCCCGCATCGCGGGCATCAGCTCCCTGGGCATGGGCGGCACGAACGCGCACGCGATCGTCACCGAGGCGCCGCTGCCCGCCGAGCGCCCGGCCCGCTCGCGCCGCTGGCAGATCCTGCCCGTGTCGGCGCGCTCGGCGGCGGCGGCCGAGCGCTCCTGCGCGCGGCTCGCCGAGCACCTGAACGGCCCCGCCGGCTCCCCCGGCTCCCCCGTGGGCCCGAGCGACCTCGGGGACGTCGCCTACACGCTGCAGGCCGGGCGCAAGGTGTTCAACCACCGCAAGGTCGTCGTCGCCGACTCCACGGGCCGGGCCGCCGCCCTGCTCGCCGACCCCGCGGGGCCGCTGGGCCGCAACGACGCCACCGTGGGACGCCAGGTCGGCTTCCTGCTCGCCGGGGTCGGCGAGCAGTACCCGGGCATGGTGGCCGGGCTCTACGCCGAGGAACCGGGCTTCCGGGCGGACGTCGACGAGTGCCTGGCCGTCCTCGGGCTCACCGAGCCCGGCCAGCTCTCCGACGTGTTCACGCCCGTCGAGCGCGCCGCCGGCAGCGGCGCGAACGGTACGAACGGGGCGAACGGCGCCGGTGGCGCGGACGACCTGGCCAGGCTGCTGGGCCGGGCAGGCGCCGCGCAGGCGCCGCGCTCCACGACCGACGCCCACCTGGTGCAGCCTGCGGTCTTCGTCGCCGAGTACGCGCTGGCGCGCCGGCTCATGCGGTGGGGCCTGCGCCCCGAGGTCATGATCGGCTACAGCCTGGGCGAGTACGTCGCGGCCTGCCTGGCGGGCGTGCTGTCGCTGCCCGACGCGCTGCGGCTGGTGGCCTACCGGGCCAAGCTCATCACCTCCCAGCCCGAGGGCGCCATGCTCGCCGTCTCGGCCAACGAGCGGCGGCTGACCGCGGTGCTCGGCGAGGAGGGCGTCCGTGACCTGGACGTGGCCGTCCGGACGGGCTCCCAGGTGGTGCTCGCCGGACCGGAGGCCGCCGTCGAGGCGGCGGCGGCCCGGCTGCTGGAGGCCAGGATCGGCCACCGGCGGCTGGAGACCACGCACGCCTTCCACTCGCGGATGCTCGCGCCGGTCGCCGGCGAGCTGACCGCGTGGATCACCGACAACATCACCCTGAACCCGCCGTCCCTGCCGTACCTGAGCAACGTGACGGGCGCGCCCGCCACCGCCGAGCTCGTCACCGATCCCGGGTACTGGGCGCGGCACATGTGCGAGACCGTCGAGTTCGGCGCCGGGCTCGACCACGTGCTCGGCGTCCCCGAGCTGGCCCTCGCCGAGATCGGCCCCGGCCAGTCGCTGGGCGCGCTGACCCGCGGCCACCCGGCCTGCGAGCGCGGGCGCTGGCCGCTCATCGTGACGACGCTGCCCGCCGCCGGCGACCCGCTGGACGCGGGTGCCGCGCTGGCGACGGCCGTGGCCAAGCTCTGGCTGACCGGCGTGCCGGTGGACTGGGACGCGCTGCACGACGACGGCGACGGCTGGAGGCCCGGCCGCGTCCCGCTGCCGTCCTACCCGTTCGAGCACCAGGAGTACTGGCTGGAGATCGACGAGTCCGCGCTGGGCGGCGGCGGCACTCCCGCGTTCGACGAGAGCGATCCCAAGAGCATCGCCAAGGCCTACCCCCGGCTGCCCGACACCCGCTGGATCCACGCGCCGACCTGGCGCGAGACCACCCCGCGCCCGCCGATGCCGCAGGAGGCGGACCGCTGGCTGGTCTACACCGACGCCGGGCTCGCCGACGAGCTGGCCGCGCCGCTGCTGGCGCACCTGGAGGCCACCGGCCGCCAGGCGGTGCTGGTACGGCCGGGCGAGGAGTTCTCCAGCGGCCCCGACGGCCTGCGGGTACGGCCAGGCTCGCCCGAGGACGCGGGCGCGGTGCTGCGCGAGCTGACCGGCCGCGACTGGGTGCCCGAGCGGATCGTGCACCTGTGGAACGCCGGCGGCGACGGGAGCATGGACGAGTGCCTGCGGCGCGGCCTGCACACGCTGGTCGCGTTCGCCCGCGCCTGCGGCGACCTGGGACTGCACGGCTGGACCCTCGACATCGTCGCCGGTGGCGCCCACCGCGTGCACCCGGGCGACCGCGTGCACGCCGCCGCGGGCACGCTGCTCGGCCCCACCCGGCTCATCCCCGTCGAGTATCCCAGGACGCGCACCCGGCTGATCGACCTCGGCCCGCGGGCCGAGACCGGGACCGAGGCAGGGGCAGGGACCGGGGCGCGGGCGCTGCTCGCCGAGCTGCGCGCCGAGCCCGCCGACCAGGTCGTGGCCCTGCGCGCCGACCGGCGCTGGATCCCCGACTACGAGACGCTCGACGCCGGCGTCATCGAGCAGGCCCCGCCGGCGGCGCAGGTCCGCCAGGGCGGCGTCTACCTGGTGACCGGCGGGCTCGGCGGCATCGGGCTGGCCATGGCCGAGCGGCTGGCCGAGCGGTACCGGGCACGGCTGGTGCTGCTGGGCCGCACGCCGGTGCCGCCCCGCGAGGAGTGGGCGTCGATCCTGGCCGGCGGGAACGCCGCGGGCGAGGTCCTGCGACGGCTGGAGGGACTGCGCCGCCTGGAGGCGGCCGGCTCCGGCGTGGTCACCGTCGCCGGGGACGTCTCCCGTGTCGAGGACGTACGGCGGGCCGTGGACGCCGCGATCGAGAACTTCGGCGAGCTCGACGGCGTGCTGCACTGCGCGGGCGTGCCCGCGGTGGGCCTGATGCAGTTCAAGACCGTCGCCGACATGGACCGCGTGCTCGCGCCGAAGGTGGCCGGCACGCTGGCACTGGCCGAGGTGCTGCGCGAGGTGCCGGTCGACTTCCTGGCCCTGTTCTCGTCCACGACATCGGCGACGGGCGGCGGCGCGGGCCAGGTGGACTACTGCGCGGCCAACGCGTTCCTGGACTCGTTCGCGCTCAGCGACCCGCTGCCCGGCGTGACCGTCACCTCGATCGACTGGTGCGAGTGGACGTGGAACGGCTGGACCGACGGGCTCGACAACTACGACGAGGGCTCCCGGCAGTACTTCGAGTGGTACCGGGAGAACTTCGGCCTCACCTTCGACCAGGGCTGGGAGACGCTGCTGCGGGTGCTGGCCAGCGGTGAGCCGCACGTGGTGGCCTCCACCCAGGACTTCGCGCCGATGGTGGCGATGAGCCGGCGCTCGTCCATCGAGAGCCACCAGGCGGTGGTGAAGAAGATCCGCGACGCCTTCGGCCGGCACCCCAGGCCCGACCTGTCGACCGCCTACGTCGAGCCGCAGTCCCCCACCGAGGAGACCATCGCCGGGGTGTGGACCGAGGCGCTCGGCCTGGAGCAGGTCGGCGTGCACGACAACTTCTTCGAGCTCGGCGGCAACTCGCTGCTCGGCATGGAGATCATCGCCGAGGTCAGGAAGGCGCTGGAGCTCTCCTACCTGCCACCGCACATCCTCTACCAGGCCCCGACGATCGCCTCGCTGGCCGAGGCCGCCACGGCCGACCAGGAGTCCGGCGGGCAGCCCGCCGAGGCCCGCGAGCAGCAGCGGTCCAGGATCGCGCAGCGGCGCAACATGCTCAGGAGCGGAAGGACGTCATGACCGGAACCGACTACGAGTCCGCGGTCGCGCTGATCGGCATGTCCGGGCGCTTCCCGGGCGCCGGCGGCGTCGCCGAACTGTGGGACAACCTGCTGGCGGGCGTCAAGGGCCTGCGCACGATCACCGAGGACGAGCTGCGCGAGGCCGGGGTGGACCCCGGCACGCTGGCCGACCCGCGCTACGTCCGCGTCGGCGGCCCGCTGGAGGACATCGACCGGTTCGACGCCGGCGTGTTCGGCATCAACCCGCGCGAGGCCGAGATGATGGACCCGCAGCACCGGTTGTTCCTGGAGTGCTCGTGGGAGGCGCTGGAGAGCGCCGGCTACTGCCCCACGGACGTGCCCGGCCAGGTCGCCGTGTTCGGCGGCTGCGGTTTCCCCGACTACATCGTGCAGAACATCCAGCACCTCACCTCCCAGCCGGGAGGCGCCATGCTGATGGCCATCGGCAACGAGCGCGACTCCCTGGCCTCGCTGGTCTCCTACAAGCTCGGGCTGCGCGGGCCGTCGGTGTCGGTACAGACGTTCTGCTCGACCTCGCTGGTCTCGGTCCACCTGGCCTGCCAGAGCCTGCTCACCTACGAGTGCGACGTGGCCGTGGCCGGTGGCGCCTTCACCCCGCTGCCCCAGCGGTCGGGCTACCTGTACGAGCAGGGCGGCATCATGGCGCCCGACGGCCGGGTGCGCAGCTTCGACGCCGAGGCGGGCGGCACGGTGATGGGCAGCGGGGCCGGCGTGGTGGCGCTCAAGCGCATGTCCGACGCGATCGCCGACGGGGACGTCATCCACGCGGTCATCCTGGGGTCGGCGTCCAACAACGACGGCCGCCTGCGGGCCGGCTACACGGCGCCCGGTGTGGACGGCCAGGCCGAGGTGATCGAGTCGGCGCTGGGCGTGGCCGGGGTCAAGCCCGAGACCGTCGGCTACGTCGAGTGCCACGCGACCGGCACCATGCTGGGCGACTCGATCGAGCTGGCGGCCATGAGCCGGGTGTTCACCCAGGCCACCGAGACGCCGTGCGTCCTGGGGTCGGTCAAGCCGAGCCTGGGCCACCTCGACCGCGCCTCCGGCGTCACCGGGCTGATGCGCGCCGCGCTCGTCCTCAAGCACGAGCTGCTGCCGGGCACGCCCGGCTACGAGACGCCCAACCCGGCGCTGGCGACGGCGCGCGACCGGTTCACCGTGCTGAACGAGCACCGGCCGTGGGCCGCGGGCCCGCACCCCCGGCGGGCCGGGGTGAGCTCCTTCGGGCTCGGCGGCACCAACGCGCACGTGGTGATGGAGCAGGCGCCCGTCCGGCCGGCCCGGCCCGCCCGGCCGGGCCCGCACCTGCTGGTGTTCTCGGCGTCCGACGAGCAGGCGCTGTCCGACCTGACCGAGCGGCTCCGCCGGCACCTGGGCGAGGAGCGCTCCGCCGACCTGGCGGACGTGGCGTTCACCCTGCAGATGTCGCGGGGCGCCTTCGCGCTGCGCCGCGCGGTCGTCTGCGCCGACCGCGACGACGCGGTGGCCGCGCTGGCCGACCCGTCGCGCTGGATCGACGGCAGGACCCAGCGACGCAACCCCCGGCTGCGGCTGGCCGTACCCTCTGACGCCGCGATCGCGGGCGGGACGGACGCCGATGCGGTGCCGGAGTCCTGGTGGGCGGAGCTGCACGCGGCCGTCCACACGGTGCTGCGCCCCGGCGCGGCGCCGGCCGGGACGGTGTCCGCGAGGACGTCCGGGACGGTGGGCCGCACCGAGGCGCTGGCCGCGCTGGCCGACGGCCTGACCGGGCTCGGCGTCCACCTGGTGGGCGACGGTGAGGACGCGCAGGCCGAGGAGGTGCCGGTCGCGCCCGAGGAGGGCGCCGACGCCGCCACGTGGCTGCTGTCCACGCTGGCGCGGCTCTGGCTGGCGGGCAGCGTCCTGGACTGGGCGAAGCTGCACGGCGGCGCCGGGCTCCGCGTCGAGCTGCCGACCTACCCGTTCCAGCGGCGCAGGTTCTGGGTCGATCCCCCGGCCGGCAGCGCGCGTCCGCAGGCCGTCGAGGGCAAGAACTTCGACCGGTCGCAGTGGACGCACCTGCCGTCCTGGAGGCAGCGCCCGGTGCCCGTCGCCGGCCTGGACGAGCGACTGCGCGAGGCCGGCCCCTGGCTGGTGTTCACCGCCGACGAGCGCGGCGAGGCGCTCATCCGGCGGCTGGAGCGGGCCGGCGCGGAGGTGACCGCGGTACGCGACGGCGACCGGTTCGCCCAGCACGACGACGGCTCCTTCACGATCCGCTCGGGCAGGCCGGGCGACATGTCCGAGCTGTTCTACTCGCTGGTGGTGAGCCCGCGCGCGATCGTGCACGGTTTCAGCCTCGCGTCCGCCGAGGCCGAACCCGGCGGCGACCCGGCGGCGCACTTCTCCGCGGAACAGAACCGCGGCTTCCACTCGGCGCTGGAGCTGGCCCGCGAGCTGGTCGACAACACCGGCTCGGCACCCAGGGCCGAGCTGGTCCTGCTCACCTCCCTCGCGGTGAACGTCGCCGGGGCCGAGCTGCGCCACCCCGAGCACGCCACGCTGGCGGCGCTCGCGCCCAGCCTCCAGCAGGAGAACCCGCGGCTGCGCTGCCGCCACGTCGACCTCGACGCCGTCGGCGCCGTCGGCGCCGGGACCGCCGGTTCCGGTGACCTGGAGGCGCTGGCGGAGGCGGCGCTGGCCGCGTCGGTCTGCGCGCACGAGGGCCCGATGGCCGTCCGCGCGGGCGAGACGTGGCTGCGTCACTACGAGCCCTACCCGATCGCCGACCTCGAACCGGAGGAGCGGCCGTTCCGCGACGGCGACACCGTCCTCATCACCGGCGGGCTCGGTGACGTCGGCCTGGTCCTGGCGCGCCACCTGGCCGGCGCCTACGGCTGCCGCCTGGTGCTGACCGGCCGCTCGGCATTGCCGCCCCGGCAGGAGTGGGACGCCTACCTGGCGGCCGTACCGCCCGGTGGCGAGCGGACCGCCCGCCACATCCGCAACGTCCGCGACCTGGAGGAGCGCGGCGCCACCGTGCTCGCCCTGTCGGCCGACGTGGCCGACGAGGAGCGGATGGGCGCCGTGGTGGCGGAGGCGGTCGCCCGCTTCGGCGGCATCGACGTGGTGGTGCACGGGGCGGGCGTGCAGGACGGCGCCTACTTCAACTTCGCGCACCTGATGGACCGGCAGCAGTGCGACGCCCACCTGGCCGCCAAGGTGGGCGGCTTCCACGTCCTGCAGAAGGTCCTGGGCGACCACTGCCCGGACCGGCGCATCACGCTGTCGTCCGTCGCGGCCGTGCTCGGCGGCATGACGCTGGGGCCGTACGCGGCCGCCAACGCCGCCCTGGACGCCTACGTCCGCGTCGCCCGCACCCGGGGCGCCGGGCGGTGGGTCACGGTGGACTGGGACACCTGGAACATCGACCCGGACCGGGTCGCGGGCCACAGCGGCGCCGTCGTCGACTTCGCGATGACCCCGGCCGAGGGCGTGGACGTGTTCGAGCGGGCGCTGTCGGCCGCCGACCGCGCCGGTCACCTCGTCATCTCGACGGGCTCGCTGGACGCCCGGATCGCGCAGTGGGTCACCGGCGACATCCACGAGGCCGGCGACGATGACGACGACCGGGAGCGGCACCCCCGTCCCGAGCTGAACAACGCCTACGTGGAGCCGTCCGAGGGCACCGAGGCGACCCTGGCCGCGATCTGGTCCCGGGTGCTCGGCATCGAGCCGATCGGGGCCCTGGACAACTTCTTCGAGCTCGGCGGCCACTCGCTGCTCGCCATCGAGCTCACCACCCGGATCCGGAGGTCGCTGAACGCGTCGGTGCCGGTGACCGGCCTGCTGGAGTGCCCGACGGTCCGCCAGCTCGCCGAGCTGCTCGACGTCCGCGACGACGAGGAGGGGTGAGGGGCCGATGAAGCAACCCGCGTACCTGCGGTCCGTGCAGGGGTTCGTCCGCCGCGAGCTGGCGGGCAAGGACGCCTACCTGGACTCGCTCGCGGACGCGCCGCTCCCCCTGTACGAGCGTTTCGCCACCACCGGCCTGGCCAACTGGTGGCTGCCCAAGGAGATCGGCGGCCTCGGCCTCGGGCTGGAGGAGAGCGTGCGCATCGCCGCCGAGCTCGCCTACGCCGACGCCGGGGTGGCGTTCACCCTGTTCGTCCCGGTGCTGACCACGAGCATGGTGACGTGGTACGGCAGCGAGGAGCTGAAGGAGCGCCACCTGGGCGACCTCGTGACCGGCAACGGCTTCTGCGCCACGCTGGGCAGCGAGCACGAGGCCGGCAGCGAGCTGGCCAGGATCACGACCACCGCGCGCGCCGAGGGCGGCACGATCGTCCTCGACGGGCGCAAGGCGTTCTCCACCAACACCGACTTCGCCCGGTTCCTCGTGGTGGTGGCGCGCGCCCAGGACGACCCGTCCGGGTACCTGGCCGTGCTGGTGCCGCGCGACACGCCGGGCGTCACCGTGGACAAGCGGTGGGACGTGATCGGGCTGCGCTCGTCGGCGACCTACCAGGTGTCGCTGTCGGGCGTGCGCGTCCCCGCGGGCAACGTGCTGCGCGGCAACGGGCTCCGCCTGCTGGAGGTGGGGCTGAACGCCAGCCGCATCCTGATCGCCGCCACGGCGCTCGGCATCGCCCGCCGCGTGCGGGACGTGTGCATGGAGTACGGCGCGTCCAAGATCGTGAAGGGTGTCCCGCTGACCGGCAACGCGGTGTTCGCCGGCCGGCTCGGCCAGTTCGAGATGGAGATCGAGGTCATGGCCGGCCAGTGCCTGGCCGCGGCGCGCGCCTACGACGCGATCGCGGCCCGGCCGGACGCGGGCGAGGAGTTCCTGCGCGTCGGCACGCTCAAGCAGGCGCTGACGGCCAAGATGTTCTGCGGCCAG
The DNA here is from genome assembly GCF_055586505.1 of Streptosporangium sp. NPDC050148. NCBI lineage: Bacteria > Bacillati > Actinomycetota > Actinomycetes > Streptosporangiales > Streptosporangiaceae > Streptosporangium > Streptosporangium sp. NPDC050148. The sequence continues at coordinate 63,100 of NZ_JBVJIA010000034.1, forward strand.
ACGGGGTGGCGGATCGCCTCGGCGGCCTCGGAGATGTTCGGCGGGCTCGGGTACACGCACGAGTCCGTCATCGGCAAGCTGCTGCGCGACATGCGCTACGTCTCGATCGTGGAGGGCGGTGACGACGTGCTGCGCGAGCTGGTGTTCAGCCGGTACGTGGTGCCGGTCTCGAAGCGGTCGTGACGGGAGCGTGACGAGGCGGCCGCCCCGGTGATCGTGACCGGGGCGGCCGCCTTCGTGGTGAGGTGACGGGGCAGGCCCCGGCCGGGATGACCGGCGGGGCGGCGCGGACGTCGCGGACGTCGCGGACGTCCGTGAGGTCCCCCGCGACGAGGTGACCCCGGCCGGGGCGGCCGTCAGCCGAGGGACGTGACCAGGGCGGCGGCGTAGCCGGGCGCGACGTCCAGCCAGCGGACCCGGCACTCGGGAGAACGCGCGGAGCGCGACAGCACGGTGGCGTGCGTCGCGCTCCTCTCGCGTACCAGGACGTCGCTCATGCCGGCCAGGCCCGCGCCGGAGACCTTGACGTAGGCCTCCTTGGCGGTCCACAGCCGGAAGAACCCCTCCGGACCGGCGGACGGCAGCCGGGCGACCTCCTCCGGCTGGTAGAAGCGCCGGGCCATCTCCAGGTGGTCGAAGCCGTCGCGGACCCGCTCGACGTCCACGCCCACGCGGGCGCCCGGTGGCGCGACCGCCACCAGCGCCCACGCGTCGGAGTGCGACAGGTTGAAGTCGGGCACGGGCCGCCCGCCCGGGGACAGCAGGCACGGGCGGCCCGAGTCGTCGCGGCCGAAGCCGAGCCGCCCGGCGGGCACGCCGCACACCCCGGCCAGCACCGTGCGCAGGGCGGCGTGCGCCACCACGTACCGGCGTCGTTCCGCCGGGTCGGCGAAGGCCAGCGCCCGCTCGCGCTCGGCGACGGACAGCAGGCGCCACCCGCGGGGGGCGCCCGTCCGGTCGAGCCGCACCCGCCACACCCGCACACCGTGCGCGTCCGCCGGATGCGGCCCCAGGGGCGTCACCCGTCCCCCGTACGGGGTCCGCCGGCTCCTCACACCCACGGCGCGAGCGCCCGGGCGACGAGCCGGTGCGTCCGCTCCGCCTGCTCGAACACCGCGAAGTGCCCGCCGTCGAACGGGTGCAGCGCGAACACGGTCGCGGTCTGGTCGCGCCAGCGCGCCACCTTCGCCGGCGCGACCCGCGGATCCGAGGCGCTCGGGAGCGCGGAGATCGGCACGTCCAGCGGCGCCTCCTGCAGGTAGCGGTAGGTCTCCTTGACGGTGAAGTCGGCCTGCACGGCGGGCAGGATCATCTGCAGCGCCTCCGGGTCGGCCAGCAGCCACTCGGGGGTGCCGCCGAGCCGCCGCAGCAGCGCGGCCACCTCCGCCCGCGTCATCCCCGACACCGGCGGTCCGGGTTCGTGGGTGACGTGCGGGGCGTCGGCGCCGGAGACGAACAGGTGCACCGGCTCCGGCCCTCCGCGCCGCCGGATCTCCCGGACCAGCTCGAACGCCACCAGCGCGCCCAGGCTGTGCCCGTACAGGGCGTAGCGGCGGCCGGCCGCGGACAGCTCGACGTCGGCGAGCACCACGTCGGCCAGGTCCGGGATCAGCTCGGACATGTGCAGGTAGGGCGGTTCCGCGTGCCGGCCCTCCCTGCCGGGCGGCTGCACCGGCTGGACGGCGACGCCCGGCAGCTTGCGCTGCCACATGCGGAACGCCGAGGCCGCGCCGCCGGCGTGCGGCAGGCAGTACAGCGGCAGCGCCCCCGGCTCGGCGCCGGTCAGGGTCCGGAACGGCAGCCAGCGAACGAGGACGTCGTCGCCGATCAGGTCGTGGACGGTCATGGTCGGTCCCTCACTCGGCGATCTCGAGTTTCACGTACGCCGGTGGCGGCTGCACGGCGCCCAGGTCCGCTTCCAGCACCACGTGGGCGCCGTCCCTGCTCACCTCCCTGAACCCGGCGAACGCGTAGGTGATCTGCATCATGCGGTTGCGGCCCGTCTCCACGAAGTCGGCCCGCACGGCGACGCCCGCCTCGGCGGCCAGCCGCATGATGTGGTTGAGCAGCACCATCCCCACGCCGCGCGACATCACCCGGCACGACATCAGCATCATGCACAGCCGCCAGGCGTCCTCGCCCTTCTCCACCAGCGCCAGCCCGATCTTGCCGTAGCTGCCGAACACGTCGGTGAGGGAGGCGACCAGGAGCAGGTGGTCGGGCGACTCGCGCAGCGCGTCGAGCTCGTCGTAGGAGTAGGTGCGGCCGGTGGAGTTGAGCTGGTTGGTGCGGACGGTGAGCTCCTCGGCCCGCTGCAGGTCCTCCCTGCGGGCGGGCGCGATGGTGAAGGTCATGTCCAGGCCGGCGAGGAACTCCTCGTTGGTGCCGACGAACTCCTGCTCCAGCTCCTCCCTGGCGAGCTGGCCGCGGTACATGGCGCGCCGCTGCGCCGACTCGTCGGTGACGAACCGGGGATGGAACTCGGGCCTGGCGAGGGCCTCCTCCAGCTCCAGGACGTCGACGCAGGTCACCTCGGGGACCTGGTGGGCCACCTCGGCGCGCTCGAACTCCTGGTCGTCGACGAAGGCGAAGGCGTCCAGGCCGAGGTTGAGCGCCTTGGCGAGGTTTCTGATCGAGTCGGACTTGGCGTTCCAGCTGATCTGCGGGTGCAGGAACATCTCCTCCAGGCCGAACTCGCGCAGCTTCTCCATGGCCGCGTCGCGGTCGTTCTTGCTGGCGACGGAGTGCAGCACGCCCTTGCGGTCGAGCTCGTGGATGAGCCTGACGACGACGGGCCGCACGGTGACCTCGCCGTCCTCCAGCAGCGTCCCGTCCCAGAGCGTGTTGTCCAGGTCCCACACGATGCACTTGATGCGGCCCTGGACGGGCTTGGCGGGGACCGCGCCGGCCCGCTCGGTGGTCACGGTCATCTGGTCGTCTCCCGTTCTGCCTGGCCCGCGATGGTGATCCGCTGGACCTCGTTGCTGCCTTCGATGATCTCCATCACCTTGGCGTCGCGGTAGAAGCGCGCCACCGCGGAGCCGGGCGCGCAGCCGTTCGCGCCGTGGATCTGGACGGCCTCGGAGGCGTGCCGGGCCGCGGCGGTGGAGGCGAAGTACTTCGCCACCCAGGTGGCCATGAGCGTGGCGGACTCCCCGGCGTCCTTGAGCCGTCCGGCCTGCTCGATCAGCAGCCGGGCCGCCCGCGCGTCGGTCACCATGTCGGAGAGCTTGGCCTGGATCAGCGGCAGCTCCGCCAGCGGCCTGCCGCCCACCTCGCGTTTGGCGGCGTAGGCGGAGGAGGCCTCCAGGCACGCCTGGACGATGCCCAGCGACCCGGCCGCCACGCTGTAGCGGCCGAGGTCGAGGGTGCCGGTCAGGACCATGCCGGCGGTGAAGCCGCTCGGCCCGAGCAGCGCGTCGGGGCCGAGGACCACGTCGGTGAAGGAGATCTCCGCCAGCATGGAGGCGCGGGTGCCGAGCATGTCGTCGATCGGCCGCACCTCCACCCCGGGGGTGTCCCTCGGCACGAGGAACGCGCCGATGCTGGTGGCGGTGCGGGCGAAGACGAGGAACACGTCGGCCCGCTGGCCGCCGGTCGTCCACGTCTTCACCCCGTTGACCACCCAGCCGCCGCCCGCTTGGACGGCGGTGGTGACGATGCCCGCGGCGTCGCTTCCGGCGCCGGGCTCCGACAGGCAGAACGCGCCGAGCGCGTCCCCCCGCCCGAGCGCGGGCGACCACCGCTCGCGCTGCTCGGGAGTGCCCCAGCGCTGCACGGTCCACGACAGCATGGTGTGCACGGTGAGCAGGCTGCGCAGCGACGAGCAGCCCCGGCCGACCTCCTCGTGGACCTCGCCGAGGGTGACCATGTCCATCCCGATGCCGCCCGACTCCGGCGGCAGGAACGGGGCCCACAGGCCGGCCTCGGCGACCCGCCGCAGCAGGTCCTCGGGGACGCGGCCGCTCCTGTCGTAGGCGTCCGCGTGCGGCACGACGTGGGTGTCGACGAACGCGCGGGCCGAGCTCCGGTCGGTGACGGCCGCGACGGGCGCGGCGTCCACGGCGTCGACGGCGTCCGGGCCGGTGGCGGGTACGGCGCCCGCCGCGGTGGCGGGCGCCGTGCTGGTGAGGGTCACGCGACGACCAGGTCGGGCGAGAGGCGGGACACCAGCCTCGACATGGCGTCCGCGGTGCGGAAGTTGTCGATGCGCAGCTCCTCGTTGGGGATGACGACGTCGAACGTCTTCTCGACGAACATCACCAGCTCCATGGCGAACAGCGAGTTGACGAACCCGAGCGCGAAGATGTCCTGCGACTCGTCGATCTCCGCCTGCGGGTACCTGCCGCGGATGAACTCGAGGATCTGGCCCTTGACCGTGATGGACATGCGATGACTCCTTCAGTTCTGCGTTTCGTAGGTGTAGAAGCCGCGGCCGGACTTGCGTCCGTGCAGCCCGGCGTCGGTCATCTGCTTCAGCAGGGGGCAGGGGCGGTACTTGCTGTCGGCGTAGTGCTCGTGGAGCACCTCCACGCTGTAGAGGATGGTGTCGACGCCGATGAGGTCGGCCGTCTCCAGCGGGCCCATCGGGTGGCCGAAGCAGCTGCGGAAGACCTCGTCCACCGACGCGGCGTCGGCCACGCCCTCGTGCACCAGGTAGGCGGCCTCGTTGACGGTCAGCATCAGCACCCGGTTGGAGACGAACCCGCACGAGTCCTTGACGTCGATGGCCTTCTTGCCCATGGCGGTCAGCAGGTCCCGGGTGCGCCGGACCGTGTCGGGCGAGGTGTGGAAGCCGGGGATCAGTTCCACGGCGGGCTTGGCGGGCACCGGGTTCATGAAGTGCACGCCGACCACCTTGTCGGGCCGCCCGGTGACGGCCGCGACCTTGGTGATGGGGATGGCGGAGGTGTTGACGACGAAGACGGTGTCGGGACCGCACTCGGCGTCCAGCGTCTCGTACACCTCCCGCTTGACGTCCCAGTTCTCCGTCACGTTCTCGATGACGAGGTCGGCCTTGGCCGCGTTGGCGACGCCGACCGCGGTGGTGATCCTGGACAGCACCTCCTCGACGTCCAGGGCGGGGCCGCCCATGAGGCGGCTCAACCGGGTGTTGCGGCCGATCGTGGCCAGCGCCTCCTGCAGGACGCGCTCGTCCTTGTCGACCAGGACCACGTCGTGGCCCGTCTGGGCGAGGTTCTGCGCGACGCCGACGCCCATCACACCGGCGCCGATCACACCGATCACGCTCATGTGCGCTCCGTTCCGATCATCGTGGGTTCCTTATCGTGGGTGTGGTCAGCGGCCGCGTCTGCGGGCGGCCGAGGCTTCGAGGCCGGATCTGCGCAGCTGGGCGCGGACCTGGCTGCCCCCGGTGTCGGCGGTCTCGGGCGCCGTACCGGAGGCGAGGGCCTCGGCGGTACGGGCGAGCGCGGCCACGGTCGGGGACTCGTAGAGGATGTGCGGCGGCAGCTCGTCCAGCGCGAACGCGCGGCGTACCGCGGCCACGATGGAGACGCCGAGCAGGGAGTTGCCGCCGAGCTCGAAGAAGTTGTCGGACGCGCCGACGCGTTCCAGGCGCAGCGACTCCTGCCAGATCGCGGCGATGGTCTCCTCGGTGGGGCCGGCCGGTTCCTGGTAGGGGGTGAGCAGCTCGGGGCGGGGGTGCCGCTCGCCGCCGGTCCCGCCCAGCCCGGGCGAGGTCACCGCCTCCAGCGTGAACCGGGCGCTGCCGGCCACCAGGGTGGGGAAGTCCTGGGTGGAGACGACGACGCGCGGCTCCCCGGTGGCCAGGGCGCGCAGCAGGGCGCGCCAGCCGTCGGCGAACCCGATGCCGATGCGGGCCCGGTTGTCGCGGAAGAAGTCGCGCAGCGCCTCCTCGTACCCTTCGAGCCCGGCCTCCCAGGCGTTCCAGGCCCACTCGCCCCAGCCGACGGCGACCACGCGGCGGCCGGTGGCCGAGAGCGCGCAGGCGTAGGCGTCCAGGTAGGCGTTGGCGGCGCAGTAGTCGACCTGGCCGGGTCCGCCGCCGGTGGCGGAGGTGATGGAGGAGAACAGGACGAGGAAGTCGAGCTCGATCTCGTCGGGCCGGCCGATGCGCAGCGCCTCGGCGATCGCGAGCGTGCCCTCGACCTTGGGGGAGAGCACCGCGTCGAGCTCCTCGGGGCGCTTGAACTGCATGAGCCCCATGGCGGGCACCCCGGCGGCGTGCAGGACGCCGTGCAGGGCGCCGAAGCGGTCCAGGGCCGTCTCCACGGCGCGCCGCACGTCCTCGGCCCGTGCCGTGTCGCCGGTGACGACCTCGACCTCGGCGCCGAGGTCGACCAGCGCTGCGACCTGGGCCACGCGCCGCCGGACGGTCTCGCCGGCCGCCTGGCGGCCGTCCAGGACGGCCTCCCACTCGGCGCGGGGCGGCAGCCCGTTCCTGGCGAGCAGCACGAGCCGGGCGCGGCGCTCGCGCGCCAGCTGCTCGGCCAGGCCCAGCGCGATGCCGCCGAGCCCACCGGTGATCAGGTAGACGCCGCCGTCGCGCAGCGTCTCCGGGACGGCCGGTACGGGCATCCGGTCGTGGCCGGGCAGCCAGCGCCGGCCCCGGCGCAGCGCCACCGTGCGGTCGCCGTGCGGGCGGGCCAGCTCCGCGGCCAGCGCGTCCAGGTCGGCGGCGGCCGGAGCGGCGGGCAGGTCGACGAGGCGGGTGGTCACGCCCGGGTACTCCAGCGGGATCACCAGGCAGGGGCCGGTCAGGGTGGCGCCCGAGGGGTCGGTCACCTCCTCGCCCAGCACCTGCTGGGTGCCGGAGACGGCCACGTCGAGCGACCATTCGCCGATGCCCGCCTCGCCGGCGGCGCGGGCCAGCGCGACGAGCGTGTGCAGGCCGCGGGCGACGGTGAGGTCGTGCGGCCCGGGCTCCAGCGTCCACAGGTGGACGACCCGCTCCAGGGGACGGCCTGCGGCGCGCAGGTCGCGCAGCAGGGCGGCGGCGTCGGCGACGCTGCCGGGCCGGATCGTGTACCCGCCGGGGGTGGCGGCGTAGGCCTCGCCCGGGCGTACCAGGGTGACGGTGCCCCCGTCGCCCCCCTCGCCCCCCTCGCCCCCGTCGCCCCCGTCGCCCCCGTCGGCATCGTCGGCGGCCAGCCGTCGCGCGACGTCGTCGGCGAGGCCGTCGCGGGTGAGGACCAGCCGGGAGCCGGGCCCGTGGGCGGCGGGGGCGGGGGCCGCGGTCTGCCGCCACACGGGCAGGTAGAGCCACTCGTCCTCGGGCAGCCTGGCCAGGCTCGCGACGGCCTCGAACAGGTCCTCGGGCTCGGCGGCGACCGTGGCGCGGCGGGCGGGCGGGTCGATCCAGTGGCGCTGCCGCTGGAAGGGGTAGGTGGGCAGCGGGACGCGGCCGGGCGGCCCGGCGACGGGGTCCGCGGCGGGGGCTGCGGGGTCGGCGGGGTCGGCGGGGTCGGCGGCAGGGTCTCCGAGGGGGTCTCCGGTGCGCTCCGCGGTGGCGAGGGCTTCGGTGGCGAGGGCTTCGGCGGCCGGGGCCGAGGTGCGGCCGTGGTAGGCGTCCCAGTCGAGGGTGACGCCGGACAACCAGAGCCGTCCCAGGCAGTCGGCCAGCGCCTTGTCGCCGGGCGTGGAGTCGCCCGCGGCGGGCATGGTGTGCGTGATCAGCGGCCATCGCTCCGGCGGGCAGCCGCCGCCGCGCACCAGCGCGCCGAGCGACTGGCCGGGCCCGATCTCCACGACGGCCGACCCGGGGTCGGCCAGCAGCCGGTCGGCACCGTCGGCGAACCGCACGGTCGCGCACATGTGCCGGGCCCAGTAGCCGGGGTCGCACACCAGCTCGGCGTCCGCGACGTCACCGGTCACGTTCGAGACGTACGGGACGGCGGGCGGGTTGAGCGTGACGTTGGCCTTGATCCACTGGGTGAGGTCGTGGGCCGCCGGTTCCAGCATGCGGGAGTGGAAGGCGTGGGTGGTCTCCAGGGGGCGGCAGGGGATCCCGTCCGCGCGCAGCTCGGCGGCCAGGGCGGCGACGGGCTCGGCGGGGCCGGCGACGACGGTGACCTGGGGGCCGTTGACCGCGGCGACGTCGAGTCCGCGCCCCTCCAGCCGGAAGCGGCGGTCCAGCGTGGCGGCGGGCATGGAGACGGCGAGCATGGACCCGGCGGGCAGGGCGGCGATGAGCCGTGCCCGGTACGCGACCAGGGCGACGGCGTCCCCGAGGGAGAGCACGCCCGCCAGGCAGGCCGCGACGTACTCGCCGAGGCTGTAGCCGAGCATGATCTCCGGCCGCAGGCCCCACGCCATGAGGGTGCGCGCCAGGGCGTACTCCACGGCGAACAGGGCGGGCTGCGCGATCTCGGTACGCGCCAGCACCGCGGCCCGCTCGTCGCGGGTGCCGTTCTGAAAACCGTCGCGGGTGCCGTTCAGGGTGCCGTTCTGGGAGCCGTCGCGGGTGCCGTTCAGGGTGCCGTTCCGGGAGCCGTCGCGGGTGCCGTTCGGGGAACCTTCGCGGCCCAGCAGGGCCGCCAGGCCGGGGCCCGCGGTGCGGGCGCCGGTCAGCAGGGCGGCGATGTCGACCCGGGCACCACCGTCCGCGCCGGCCCCGTCGCCGTCGTCGAGGCCGTCGAGGGTCTCGTTCAGCAGGTGGAGGCACTCGTCGAGGGCCCGGCGGAAGACGGGCTCGTGCCGGTACAGGTCCCCGGCGAGCCCGGGGTACTGCTCGCCGACCCCGGCGAGCAGGAAGGCGACCTTGCGGTCCTGGGCGGTCTCCACCCGGCCGAGCAGGCCCGTGCCGCTCTCCAGCGCGGCGGCGGCGGTGCCGGTGTCGGCGGCGACCAGCACGCGCCGGTGCTCGAACGTCTTCCGCCCGGCCTGCAGGGTGTAGGCCACGTCCGCGAGACGCGTGTCCGGCTCGGCGGCCAGGTGACGGCCGAGGCGGCGGCAGGACTCGTCGGCCGCGGCGGCGGCGCGGGCCGAGACCGGCAGCACCTGGTGGCGCCGGGCGGATGGCGAGGCGTCGGGGCGGGCGGGCGGCTCCTCGATCACCATGTGCACGTTGGTGCCCCCCATGCCGAGCGAGTTGAGTCCCGCGATGCGCGGCCGGCCGTCGCGGGTCCGCCACGGCGACAGCTCGGTGTTGACGTAGAAGGGCCCGGACTCGAAGTCGATCTCCGGGTTGGGGCTGGTGTAGTGCAGGCTGGCCGGGATCACCCCGTCGCGCAGCGAGAACGCGGTCTTGATCAGGCCGCTCGCCCCTGCCGCGCGGTCGAGGTGGCCGACGTTGGTCTTGACCGAGCCGATCGCGCAGTACCGGCTGTCGCGGGTGGGCCCGAAGGCGCGGGCGAGGGCCGCCACCTCGATCGGGTCGCCCAGCTCGGTGGCGGTGCCGTGCGCCTCGACGTAGCTGATGTCCTCGCCGGTGACTCCGGCGTCGGCCATCGCGTCGGCGATCACGCGGGACTGGCCCACGACGCTCGGCGCGGTGTAGCCGACCTTGAGGGCGCCGTCGTTGTTCATGGCCGTGCCGCGGATCACCGCCCAGATGTGGTCTCCGTCGCGCACCGCGTCGGGCAGCCGCTTGAGCAGGACGGCGGCGGCGCCGTCACCGAACATGCTGCCCTTGGCCAGGGCGTCGAAGGTGCGCACGTGCCCGTCGGGCGACTCCTGCCCGCCCGGCCCGTACAGGTGTCCCACCCGGTCCGGCACGCGGATGGAGACGCCGCCGGCCAGGGCGAGCTCGCACTCCCCGTTGCGCAGGCTCTGCACCGCCAGGTGGGCGGCGACCAGCGAGGTGGAGCAGAACGTCTGCACCGCGACGCTGGGCCCGTGCAGGTCGAGCAGGTAGGAGACGGTGGTGGGCAGGGCGTCCTTGTCGTTGCCCATGATCACTTCGAAGTCGCTGAAGTCCTTCTGGCCGCCGCCGAGCAGGTGGTCGGTCATCCTGAGCAGGTAGGTGCTGATGTTGGCGCCGCCGAACACGCCGACCCGGCCCCGGTTCCCGGGCGCGGCGTAGCCGGCCTGCTCCAGGGCCTCCCAGCAGACCTCCAGGAAGGCCCGCTGCTGCGGGTCGGTGATCGCGGCCATCCGCGGGCTCATGCCGAAGAACGACGCGTCGAAGCCGCCGACGTCGTCGAGGACCGGCCTGGCGGGCACGTACGCGGGGTCGCGCACCTGCTCGGGGTCGGCCCCGGCGGCGACCAGCTCCTCCTCGGAGAAGAACGTGATCGACTCGACGCCGTCGCGGAGGTTCCGCCAGAACGCGGACACGTCCGGGGCGCCGGGGAAACGGCCGGCCATGCCGACGATCGCGATCCGCCGGTCGTCGTCCGCCCGCCGGGTGACGCGTACGGGCACCTCCCGGACGGGCCTCGGGGCCGGGGCGGGCCGCGGCGGGGAGCCCTGGACGGTGGCGCGCCGCTCGTCGAGGAAGGCGGCCAGCGTCCGCACGGTCGGCGCCTCGAACAGGGTCACGGTCGGCACCGCGACGCCGTGGCGCTTCCTGACCAGCGCCAGCATCTGCAGCGCCACCAGGGAGTTGCCGCCCAGGTCGAAGAAGTTGTCGCGGGTGCCGACCGGCTCGACGCCGAGCACCTCCGACCAGAGCCCGGCGAGGTCCCGCTCGGACTGCGAGACCGGCGCCGAGTACGGCTGGGGCAGCTCGGGCCGCGGGAACCGGTCGGCGCCCCCCGCGGAACCGGCGCCGGGGCCGGTGCTCGCGCCGGCCGGAGCGGGCTGCGCCGTGGGGAGCCGGTCGTCCAGGCCGCCCGCGGCCACGACGACGTGCGGGCCGCTTCCGGCCCGCACCCGGTCGAAGGCGGCCAGGGCCTCGTCCGCGGACATGGAGTGGGCGGCCATGGCCGCGCCCAGCCCGCCCTCGATGCGCTCCAGCGTCACCGACCAGGTGTCCCAGCTCGCGGCCGTCCACCGTACGGGCCCGCCGTGGTGGCGGTGGGCGACGGCGGTCAGCGCGGCGTTGGCGGCGGCGTAGCTGCCGAACGTGATGCCGCCGAGCAGCGCGGAGGTGGAGGAGAACAGCACGCAGAAGTCCGGTGCGAGGCCCGTCCCGGCGAGGGCACGCTCCAGCGCCAGGGCGCCGGTGACCTTGGCGTCGAAGTGCCGGGCGACGCCGGCGTCGTCGAGGTCCCGCAGCGGGCCGAAGGTGTCGGGGGTGGTGACGGCGGCGGCGTGCACGACGCCGTCCAGGCGGCTCTCCCGCGCGAGCAGCGCGCGCAGGGCGCCGGCGTCGGCGACGTCCACCCTGGGGGTGCTCACCTCGACGCCCCGCGCGCGCAGCGCGTCCACGGCCGTGCGGCGCGGGTGCGCCTCGCCGTCGGCGGAGTCGGGCACGCCGCCCCGGCTCAGCAGGATCAGCCTTCCGGCGCCCTCGTCGGCCAGGTGCGCGGCCAGCAGCAGGCCGACGTCCCCGAGTCCGCCGGTGACGAGGTAGGTCCCGCCCTTCCGGATCTGTGCCCCGGCTCCGGTCCCCTCCTCGGGATCGGCCCCGGGCGTGACCGCGGTCCCCGTCCCGGCCGTGGCCGTGGTCCCGGTCCCGGCCGTGGTCCCGGTCTCGGTCTCGGTCTCGGTCCCGGTCCCGGTCCCGGTCTCGGCGGGGGTGTAGGTACGGACCAGGCGGGAGCCGTCCCGGTAGGCGACGAAGACGTCGCCGGACGGGCGGCGGACCTCGGTGGCGAGCGCTTCGGCCACGTCGGCGGCCCCAGCGTCGGCCGCCACGTCGACGGTGGCGCAGTCGAGGTTCAGGTACTCCTGGTTGGCGACCATGGGGAGCGTCGCGGCGGCGGCCTGACCGGGGTCGGGGCGGTCGTCGCCGGTCACGGCCTGGCCGCCCCGGGTGACGAGGAGGACGCGGACGGAGTCGGCGGCCTCCTCGCCCCAGGCGGCGAGCAGCCGCGCCACGGCGGGCAGGGTGTCCCGGCCGTCACCGTCACCGCCGCCGGGGCGGTCGAGGAGGCGCAGGTCGACCACGGTGATGCCGCCGGGGGTACCGAGCCGGCCCGCCAGGGCGGCGTGGTCGGTGGGCGAGGCGGGATCGACGGTGAAGCCGTCCGGCGTCTCGGCGAAGGTGTCCCCGGCGGTGACGGTGACGACCTCGGTGCCCTCGGCGCGCAGCGCGCGGGCCAGTGCCTCACCGGCTCCGGCGGCGTCGGGCAGGACGACGCAGCGCGCGGCCCGCTCCCCCACCGCGCCGGCCGCACCGGCCGCACCGGACGCACCGGCCGCGCCGGTCCCGCCGGGAACCCAGCGGGGGGTCATCAGCGTCACGTGCGCGGTGCGCGAGGCGCCGTCGGCCGCCCCGCCCGGGGAGGACGCGCCGCCCAGGGACGCGCCGCCGGAGGACGCGCCGTCCGGGAGCGTCCCGCCGGAGGACGCGCCGTGGTCCCGTCCGTTCGGGGAGAGCGCGGGTTCGCCGGGGAGGGCGGGCACACCGGGCGCGGGCGGGTTCACCCAGAAGCGCTCGCGCTGGAAGGGGTACGTCGGAAGGCCGACCTTGGCGACGGGGCGGTCCTGGCGGTAGCCGGCCCAGTCGATCGGGACGCCCGTCAGCCAGAGCCGTCCCGCCGCCTCGGCGAGCACGGCCTGGGCCGGGCCGGGGTCGCTCGCGCCGGGCAGGGTCGGCACGATGAGCGGCCAGCGCTCCGGAGGGCAGTCGGCGTGGCCGCGCGCCATCGCGCCCAGCGACCGGCCGGGACCGATCTCCAGGAGCGCGGGCTCGCCCTCCTGGCGCAGCAGGGTGCGCAGCACGTCGTGGAACCGGACGGGCGCGCACATGTGCTCGGCCCAGTAGGCGGGGTCGGTGACCTGCTCGGCGGTGGCCCGCTCGCCCGTGACGTTGGACACGTACGGGACGCTCGGCGCGTGCAGCGTCACGTTGGCGGCGATCCAGGAGGTCAGCCGCTCGCGGATCGGCTCCATCATGGCGGAGTGGAAGGCGTGGGTGGTGGCCAGCGGCCGGCACGGCACCGCGTCGGCCTCCAGCAGGGCCCTGACGGCGGCGATGCCCCGCACCTCGCCGGACAGCACGGTGAGCTCGGGCCCGTTGACCGCGCCGACGCCGACGCCGGTGATGCCCGCGCGTCCGATGCGCTCCAGCACGTCCTCGGCGGCCAGCGGAACCGCGGCCATGGCGCCCGCGGGCAGCTCGCCGATGAGGCGGGCGCGGTGGGCGACCAGGGCGAGGGCCGACTCCAGGGAGAGCACTCCGGCCAGGCAGGCGGCCACGTACTCGCCGAGGCTGTATCCGGCCAGCACCGACGGCTGGATCCCCCAGGACCGGACGAGCACGGCGAGCGCGTACTCGACCGCGAACAGGGCCGGTTGCAGGACGGCGGTCGGGGTCGCGGCGGCGGGTCCGGGCGCGCGGCCGAGCAGCGCGCCGAGGCCGCCGTCCGCGGGGGGCGTCCGGGGGGTGAGCATCTCGGTGAGCGGGTCGGTGCCGCCCATGAGCCTGCGCAGCCGCGCGCGGCAGTCGTCGAGCGCCTCGCGGAAGACCGGCTCGCTCCCGTACAGCTCGGCGGCCATGCCGGGGTACTGCTCGCCGGTGCCCGCGATGAGGAAGGCGACGGGCCGGTCGGCGCGGCTCTCGGCGCGGCCGAGCACGTCCCCGTCGGCCAGCGCCTCGGCGGCCTCGGCGGCGGAGGAGGCGACCAGCAGCCTGCGGTGGCCGAACCCCTGCCGTCCGGCCTGAAGGGTGTGGGCCACGTCGGCGAGCCGGTGCCCGCTCCCGTCGCCGGCGAGGTGGCCGGCGAGCCGGGTGGTCATCTCGTCGGCCGCCGCGGCCGTGCGCGCCGACCAGATCAGCGGTTCCGGGCGCGGCGTCTCCTCGGTCCTGGGCACCAGCGGCGCCTCCTCCAGGACCACGTGGGCGTTGGTGCCGCCGATACCGAACGCGCTCACCCCGGCCCGGCGGATGCGGCCGGCCTCGCGCGGCCAGCTCCGCAGCCGGGTGACCACGTCGAGGCGGGCCTCCCCGGTGCCGAGCTGCGGGTTGGGCTCCGACAGGTTGAGCGTGGGCGGGATCTCGTCGTGACGCAGGGCGAGCGCGGCCTTGATCAGGTTGGTGACGCCTGCGGCGCGGTCCAGGTGGCCGACGTTGGGCTTGACGGAGCCGATCAGCAGCGACTGGCCGCCGTAGACCTGCTGGAGCGCGGCCAGCTCGGCGGCGTCGCCGAGCGCGGTGCCGGTGCCGTGCGCCTCGACGTAGTCGATGTCGGCCGGTGCGAGGTCGGGGCTGGCCAGCGCCTCGGCCATGACGGCGGCCTGGCCCTGCACGCCGGGCGCGGTGAAGCCCACCTTGCGCCCGCCGTCGTTGTTGACCGCCCAGCCCCGGATGACCGCGTAGATCTGGTCGCCGTCGGCGAGGGCGTCCTCCAGGCGCCGCAGGGCGACGACGCCGACGCCGCTGCCGAGCGGGCTGCCCAGGCCGCGCGCGTCGAAGGCGCGGCACAGGCCGTCGGGAGGCGCGATGCCGCCCTGCTGGTACAGGTAGCCGACCCGTTGCGGCACGTTGACCGCGACGCCGCCGGCCAGGGCCAGGTCGCACTCGTAGCCGGCCAGGCTGGAGGCGCCGGCGCACACCGCGACGAGCGAGGTCGAGCAGTAGCTCTGCACGCCGTAGCTGGGGCCCGACAGGCCGATCGTGTGCGCCACCCGGGTGGTGAGGGAGTCCTTGTCGTTGGCCAGGCCGACGGCGAGATCACCCATGATCGCGCTGATGCCGCTGGGCAGCAGGTTGTTCTGCATGTAGGAGCTGTGGGCGCAGCCGCCGAACACGCCGATGGAGCCGTCGAACCGCTTGGGGTCGCAGCCCGCGTCCTCCAGCGCCGCCCAGCTGTGCTCCAGGAACAGCCGGTGCTGCGGGTCGAGGATCTGGGCCTCCTTGGGGCCGAACCCGAAGAAGGCCGCGTCGAACTCCTCGACGCCGTCGATGACCGGTGCGGCCTTCACGTACGCGGGGTCGTCGACGAGGTCGGCGGGGACGCCCGCGGCGCGCAGCTCGTCGTCGGTGAAGCGGGTGATCCCGGAGGCTCCGGCCCGGATCGCGGACCAGAGCTCGGCGACGCCGGACGCCCCCGGGAAGCGGCCGGACATGCCGACGATCGCGATGTCGGTGCCCGGGCCCTCGATGTCGTCCATCACGTCTACCGTCCTCGTGTCCGGTCTCATGTGCGGTTGCTGGAACGGGCGCGGCGGCGCCGCTGCCCCCGTGCGGAACTGCCGGCGAGCGCCTCCTGGGCGCCGGGGTCGTCGTCGCCGTCCAGGGCGGCTGCGAACGCGGCCACGGTGGGGTGCTCGAACAGCACGGCGGGCGCGACGGGGCGGCCGAGGTCCTTTTCGATGGCGAGCACCATGGCCATGCCCGTCAGGGAGTTGCCTCCCAGGTCGAAGAAGGGGTCGTGCACGCCGACCCGGTCGATGCCGAGGTAGGCGCCCCACAGGTCGGCCATCCTGGCCTCGGCCTCGCTCCTGGGGGCGGTGTAGTCGGTGCGCAGGCCGGGCCTGGGGAAGCGCTCGCCCTGCGGCGCGGCCGTGGCCGACTGCAGGAGGCCGTCCAGGTCGAGCATGTTCGTCCAGGCGTCGAGCACCTCGCGGAGCGGCTGCCGGACGGCCATGACGCAGCCGTGTCCTCCGGCGACGATCCGGTCCAGGAGGGCGCATCCGGCCTCGTCGGCGAAGCCGTAGCGGTCGCGGTAGGCGGCGACCCTGTCGGCGAGGCTCCCGGCGGTCTTCAGCCGTTCCGACTGCCAGACGTCGTGCCGCCAGGGGCCCCAGGCGACGGTGACGACCCGGGTGGAGGGCGCGGTGCCCGCCAGTGCCTGGCCGTAGGCGTCGAGCACGGTGTTGGCGGCGCAGTAGTCGCCCTCGCCGATGCCGCCGAACGCGGTGACGGCCGAGGAGTACAGGACGAGCAGCTCGGGCCGCTCGCTCTCGGGGGTGCCGGGGCCGACCAGCTCGGCGAGCGGGCCCATGGCGTGCACCTTGGGGGCGAGCACCCGGGCGGCCTCGGCGGGCGTGCGGCGCAGCAGCAGTCCCCCGGCGGGCAGCCCGGCCGCGTGGATCACGCCGTGCAGGCGGCCGAAGTGCTCCCGTGCCCGTTTCAGGGCGGCGCGCAGCTGGTCGGGCACCCCGGCGTCGGCGGTCAGCAGCAGCACCTCGGCGCCCGCGGCCTCCAGCCGCGCGACCCCCTCGTCGCCTTCGGGCGGGGCGGTACGGGCCAGGAGGGCGAGGCGGCGGACGCCCGAGCGGACGAGGTGCCCGGCCAGGGCCATGCCGAGGCCGCGGGTGCCGCCGGTGATGAGGTAGGCGCCGTCGGGGCGCCAGACGGGCCGGTCCTGCCCGGCGTGCTCCGCGTCCGCATCGGGGGACGTGGCGGGAGCGGTGGCGGGGAGCGTGTCGGGGACCGGGGTCCAGCCGCGTACCCAGCGCCGGCCGCGCCGCCAGCCGGTGAGCGGGTCGGGCGACTCGGGGGTGTCGCCCGCGCCGGGTTCGGTGAGCAGTTCGGTGAGGAGCTGCCGGGCCGCGCCGTCGAGCGGGGCGTCCGGGGCACCGTGGTCACCGGGGTCACGGGAGTCGCCGGGGTCGCCGGGGTCGCCGGGATCGAGGTCGGCGCCGGACCAGGTCAGGCCCGGGTACTCGTGCCTGGCCGCCCGGCCCAGCCCGTGGGCCAGTGCCTGGTGGGGTGCGACGGCGTCGCCGCCGAGGATGTCGGCGGCCCCCCGCGTCACGGTGAGCAGCCGGGCGGGCCGCTCCCCCAGTGCCTGCAGGACGAGCATGAGGCTGTCGAAGCCGTGCCCGACGGCGGCGCGCAGGTCGTCGTCCCCGGGCGGGGTGCCCGCCGCGGGGCCCGGGACGGCCAGGCTCCACAGGTGGGCCACGTGCACGGGCCCGTCACCGAGCCCGGCGAACGCCTCGGCGTACTGGCCGGGGTCGGCCGGGTCGATGGTGAGGCGGCGGCCGTCGCGGTGCGGCCCGGTGCCGGGCACGACCTCGACGACGGGGGTGCCGGACGCGGCGGCCAGGTCGGCGAGTGCCGTCCCGGTCCCGCCGGGGTCGGTGAAGACGACGAGCGGGCCGGGCAGCGGGCGGGCGGCCGGCGGGGTCGCGCGGGCGGCCGGCGGGGTCGCGCGGGCGGCCGGGTCGCGCCGCCAGGTGGGGACGAAGACGTGGTCGGCGGGTTCCGCCGTCCCGGCCCGGGAGGGCTCCGGCAGGTTCCGGGCCGGCTCGGGCCAGAAGCGGACGCGCTGGAAGGGGTAGGTGGGCAGGTCGACGACCCGGCCGCCGCCCGGCCGGGCGAGGTCCCAGGTGACGTCGGCGCCGAGCTCCCACAGCGTGGCGCAGGTGGTCAGGAGGTCGCCGTGGGCGTCCCGGTTCCCCGCCGCGTTCCAGTGCGGGGCGAGCGTGCCCAGGACGGCGGCTCCGCCGCCGCCTCCGGTGAGGTTCTGGCGGACCAGCCCGCCGAGCGTCTGGCCGGGGCCGAGCTCGACGAACGCGGACACCTCCTGCTCCAGGCAGTGCCGTACGCCGTCGGCGAAGCGGACGGTGCCGACGAGCTGGTCGGCCCAGTAGGAGGGGCTGGTGGCCTGTTCGGCGGTGAGGCGGCTCCCGGTGAGGTTGGACACGATGGCGACGGCGGGGGGACGCATGGTCACGCCCTCCAGCACGGCGGCGAGCTTCTCCCGGGCGGGCTGCAGCAGCGTGGAGTGGAAGGCGTGGGCGGAGCGCAGGGGGCGGCAGGCCAGGCCGTCGGCGGCGAGCGCGGCGGTCGCGGCGTCGATCTCGGCGGGCAGGCCGCTGAGCACGGTCATCGCGGGCCCGTTGCGGGCGGCGACGTCCACGTCGGCTCCGCTCGCGGTGAGGACGGCGCGGACGCGGTCCTCCGGGGCGGCGACCGCGACCATGCGCCCTGCCGGCACGGTGCCGATCAGGTGGGCCCGCTCGGCGACCACGTGCAGGGCGTCCTCCAGGGTGAACACCCCGGCCAGGGTGGCGGCGACGTACTCGCCGAGGCTGTAGCCGACGAGCAGGTCGGGGGTGACGCCCCAGTGGGCGAGGAGGCGGGCGAGCGCGTACTCGACGGTGAACAGGAAGGGGTGGGCGGTGGCGGCCTGGTCGAGCGGGTCGTGTGCGTCGCCGGTGTCGCCGGCGTCACCGGCGTCACCGGCGTCACCGGCGTCACCGGCGACGCGGTCGTCGCGGGACTTCTCGGGGGTCCGGCCGAGGAGGGCGGCCAGGTCGGTGACGGCGGGGGCGGCGGGGGTGGCGGGGGTGCCGTCGCCGGGGAAGAACAGGGGGCGCAGGTCCACGCCGGAGCGCCGGTGGACGAGCTCGACGCACCGGTCGACGGCCTCGGCGTAGACGGGTTCGGCGGCGTACAGTTCCCTGCCGAGGCCGGCGTACTGGTCGCCGACGCCGGGCAGCAGGAACGCGACGCGGGGGCGGCGCCTGACGCGGTGGCCGTCCGCGGAGGTGGAGCGCAACCGCCGCAGGGCCTCCGCCGTGTCGGCGCAGACGACGGCGCGGCGGTGGTCGAGCTCGGCGCGGCCGGTCTGGAGCGTGTGGGCGACGTCGGCCAGGTCGGTGCCGGGCCGCTCCTGGAGCCAGCCGGCGAGGCGGTCCGCCTGCTCGCGCAGCGCCGCCTCGTCGCCCGCCGACAGCGGCAGCACGTACGGCGCGGCCGGGGTCGTGCCCGCCGGGCGGGCCGGGCTCTCCGGGGACGGGGGTGCCTGGACGACGAGGTGGGCGTTGGTGCCCGACAGCCCGAAGGAGCTGACGCCGGCGAGCCGGGGGGTGTCCCGGTGGGGCAGGGGCAGCGGGTCGGTGACGGGCCGCACGGTGCCGTCGCCGGGGATGGCTGCGGCCGGGACGGTGAGGTTGAGGTTGGGCGGGATCAGCTCGTTCTCCAGGATGAGCACCGTCTTGATCAGCCCGGCGACCCCGGCGGCGGCCTGGGTGTGGCCGATGTTGGTCTTGACGGCTCCGACGCGGAGCGGGTGGTCCGCGGGGCGTCCGCCGAAGACGTCGTGCAGTGCCGACAGCTCGATGGCGTCGCCGAGGTGGGTGCCGGAGCCGTGCGCCTCGACGTAGTCGATCTCGTCGGGCGTGACGCGGGCGGCGGCGAGCGCGCGGGTGATCACGTCGACCTGGGCCTTGCGGCTGGGAGCGGTGAGCCCGTTGCTGCGGCCGTCCTGGTTGACGGCCGAGCCGCGTATCACGGCGCGGATGCGGCGGCCGTTGGCCAGGGCCTTCGACAGCGGTTCGAGCACGACCAGGCCGCCGCCCTCGCCCATGACGTAGCCGTCGGCGTTCTCGTCGAAGGTCTTGCACCGGCCGTCGGAGCACATCATGAGCCCGGCGCACGCCTGGATGTAGAGCGTGGGGTGCAGTGACAGGGAGGCCCCGGCCGCCAGCGCGAGGTCGCACTCTCCCCTGCGCAGGCTCTCGGCGGCCAGGTGGACGGCGATGAGCGAGGAGGAGCAGGCGGTGTCGACGGTGAGGGTGGGGCCGATCAGGTCGAGCTGGTAGGCGATACGCCCGGCCGCGACGCTGGCGATGGCGCCCTGGCCGAGGTAGGGGTCGGACAGGGCGTCGCGGCCCTGCCACTCCATCTGGAGCCTGCCGTACTGCAGGGTGTCCATGTAGCCGACCATGACGCCGGTGCGGCTGCCCCGCAGGCGTGACGGTGACAGGCCGGCGCTCTCCAGGCCCTCCCAGGCGAGCTCCAGGAGCATGCGCTGCTGGGGGTCCATGCGCAGGGCCTCGCGGGGGGACAGGCCGAAGAACTCGGCGTCCCAGCCGGCGACGTCCTCCAGGAAGGTGCCGTAGCGGGTGTAGATGCCGCCGGGGACGCGCGGGTCGGGGTCGTAGTAGTCGTCGATGTCCCAGCGGGTGGCCGGTATCTCGCGGGCCGCGTTCCGGCCCTCCCTGAGCAGTTCCCAGAAGTCCTCGGTGGTGTCCGCGCCGCCGGGGTAGCGGCAGGCCATGCCGATGACGGCGATGGGCTCGTCGCGTCGCTCCTCCACCTCGGCGAGGTTGCGGCGGGTCTGGGCCAGTTCGACGGTCACGCGCTTGAGGTAGGCGCGGAGCTTGTCCTCGGTCCCCATCGGCGGAGCCTTTCCTGTCGCGGTCATGTCGTCACAGTTCGTTGTCGATGAGGGCGAAGATCTCCTCGTCGGAGGCGGAGTCGATCGTGGCCATCACCCCGCCGGTGTCCGCGGGGGCGGCTCCGAGCCTGGTGAGGGCGCCCTGCAGGATCGGCACCAGCCGGGCGCGGACGGCGTCCCCCTCGCCGTTGGCGGCCAGGAGCAGGTCGTCGATCTGTTCCAGCGCGCCGCGCAGGGTGTCCTCGGCCGAGGGGGGCGCGGGGGTGAGGACCTCGGCCAGGTAGGAGGCCAGGGCGTTGACGGTGGGGTGGTCGAAGACGAGGGTGGGCGGCAGGCGGAGCCCGGTGTCGGTGTTGAGGCGGTTGCGCAGTTCGACGGCGGTCAGGGAGTCGAAGCCGAGCTGGTTGAAGGGGCGTTCGAGCTCGACGCTGTCGGGGCCGCCGTGCGCGAGGACGGAGGCGACCTGGGCGCGGACGGTGTCGACGAGGAGGCGGAGCGCGTCCTGCCGGGGCAGCGCGGCCAGGCGTCCGGCGAGCGCGCCGGGTCCGGCCGGGGTGACCGTGCCGGTTCCCGCGGTTCGGCGGGGGGTGCGGACGAGGCCGCGCAGCATCGGCGGCAGGTCCCCGGCCTCGGCGCGGGCCCGCAACCCGGCCGCGTCCCAGCGGGTGGCGACCACCAGCGGGTCGGGGCTCGCCAGCGCGGCGTCGAACAGCTCCAGGCCCTGCTCCACGCTCAACGGCGCCACCCCGGCACGCGCCAGACGCGCCACATCCGCAGGCGACAGGCCACCGGTCATCTGCGAGGCGGTGTCCCACAACCCCCACGCGATCGACACCCCCGCCAAACCGAGCTGACGGCGGTGGGCGGCCAGCGCGTCCAAGAACGCGTTCGCCGCCGCGTAATTGCCCTGGCCGGGGTTGCCCACCACCCCGGCCAGGGAGGAGAACAACACGAACATCGACAGCTGGTGGTCGGCGGTCAGCTCGTGCAGGTACCACGCCGCGTCCGCCTTCGGCGCCAGCACCGCATCCAACCGCGAAGCCGACAACCCTTCGATGACGGCGTCGTCCAGCACTCCGGCGGTGTGCACGACCCCGCCGAGCGACACCCCGTCCAGTACGGCGGCCAGAGCGTCACGATCGGACACATCACACGCCACCACCTCGACGCGAGCACCCAGGCCTTCCAGGTCGGCCACCAGCTCACCCGCCCCCGGAGCCGACAGACCCCGCCGCGACAGCAACAACAGGTCCCGCACCCCATGACCCGTCACCAACCGCCGCGCCACCAACGCCCCCAGACCACCGGTACCACCGGTCACCACCACCGTCCCCGACACCGGTGGCCGTGCCTCGGCGAGCACCTCGCGCCGCGCCAGGCGCGGGACGAGAGGCCTGCCGCGCACGATGCGGACCTGGGGTTCGCCGGTCGCCGTGACGAGGGACCGGTCGATGTGGTCGACATGGTCGTCCTCGACCTCGGCCAGGACGAACCGGCCGGGCTGCTCCGACTGCGCCGACCGCACCAGCCCCCACACCGCGGCGCCCGCCGGGTCGCCGGCCCGGGTGGTGAAGATCAGGGTGGTGTCGGCGGGGTGCACGGCGATGGCGTCGAGGACCCGGCCGGTCAGCTCGCGGACGCGGGCGGGCACGTCGGGCAGGTCGCTCACGCACGGGATCACCACGGCGTCGGCGGTGGTGGCCCCGGCGGTTCCGGCGGTTCCCTCGGTGACGGCGGGTGCCTCGATCCAGTCGACGCCGTGCACCGCCGTACCGCCGGGGGCGCTATGGCGGGGGGCGGCGGCCCGTACGCGGAGGGCGTCGATCGACAGGACCGGCGCGCCGGCCGGGTCGGCCGCCTCGACGAGGGTGTCCTCGCCGGTGGTGGTCAGCCGTACCCGCAGTTCGGGGGCCCCGGTGGCGTGCAGCAGCACGCCACCGAAGGCGAAGGGCAGGAGAAGCTCGTCGTCGCCGCCGGTCAGGACGAGGGGATGCAGGGCGGCGTCGAGGAGGGCGGGGTGGACGCCGTACCCGGCCGGGTCGATCTCAGCGGGCAGCGCCACCTCGGCGAACAGCTCCTCGCCCCGGCGCCACACCGCACGCAACCCCTGAAACGCCGGACCGTACTCGTACCCCCGCTCGGCCAGCCGCTCATAACCACCCTCCACCTCCACCGGCTCGGCCCCCACCGGCGGCCACTCCACCGCCCACGGGTACGAGACACCGGCGGGGGCGTCGGCCGACAGGGTGCCGGAGGCGTGCCGGAACCAGCCGTCGGGGGTACGGGAGTGGACGGCGACGGCGCGGCGCCGCTCGTCGTCGGGCGGGTCCACGGTGACCTGGACGGTGACGGAGCCGCTCTGCGGGAGGAGCAGCGGCGCCTCGATGACGAGCTCGTCCAGGCGCCCGCAGTCGGCGTGGGTGCCGCCTTCGAGGGCGAGCTCGGCGAACGCGGTGCCGGGCAGCAGGACGCCGCCCTCCACGGCGTGGTCCGCGAGCCAGGCCGGGCTCCCGGCCGAGATCTGGCCGGACAGGACGTAGGCGTCGCCGGCCACGGGGACGACGGCGGCCAGCAGCGGGTGCCGGGAGCCGTCGATGCCCGCGCCGGTGGGGCGGCCCACCGGCTCGTGGTCCCCGAGCCAGTAGCGGCGCCGTTCGAAGGCGTAGGTGGGCGGGTCCTTCACCGGTCGCGGAGCGGGGGCGAGCGCGGTGAGCCAGTCGACGTCCGCGCCGAGCGCCCAGGCGTGGGCGAGCGCGAGCAGGAAGCGCGGCCGGTCGCCGGCGCCGCGGCGCAGGGTCGCGCAGACCCCGGCGGTGACGCCCGCGGCGTGGCAGATCTCGTCGGCGTCGGCGCCCAGCACCGGGTGCGGGCTGACCTCGACGAACAGCGGCGTGCCCGCTCCCGCGCACGCCCTGATCGCCTCGTCGAACAGCACCGGGTTGCGCAGGTTGTCGTACCAGTAGCCGGAGGTCAGCCGGGACGGCTCGATGAACCGCCCGGCGAGGGAGGAGCAGAAGGCGATGCCGGTGTCGTCCGGCCGTATGCCGTCGAGAGCGGCGGCGAGCTCGTCGGCGATGGGCTCGACGAGCGGGGTGTGGGAGGCGTAGTCGACGGCGATGCGGCGCACGCGGACGTCTTCTCCGCAGGCCGCGGTGAACTCGTCCAGCGCGGCGGCCTCCCCGGCGACGACGCAGGAGGCCGGGCCGCTGTGGACGGCCACCCAGAGGCTGCCCTCCCACGGCTGGAGCCGTGTCCGGGTCTCGGCGGCGGGCAGGGCCACCGCGAGCATGCCACCGGTGCCGCTGAGCCGGATCAGTGCCCGGGAGCGCAGGGCGACGACCGTGGCGGCGTCGGACAGGGTGAGCACCCCGGCGACGCACGCGGCGGCGATCTCGCCCTGGGAGTGGCCGACGACCGCCGTGGGGTCGACGCCGCAGGAGCGCCACAGCTCGGCGAGGGAGACCATGACGGCGAACAGGACGGGCTGGATGACGTCGGTGCCCTCCAGGGCGGGGGCGCCGTCACGCCCGCGCAGCACGTCGACGACCGACCATCCGGTGTGCGGGCGCAGTGCCTCGTCGCAGTCCAGCAGACGGGTGCGGAAGACCTCGCTGGTGTCCAGGAGGTCGACGGCCATGCCCTCCCACTGGGAGCCCTGGCCGGGGAAGACGAACACCGGCCGGGCGGCGGGGAGCGCCTCGCCGTGGACGGCTGCGGCGTGGGGGGTGCCGTCGGCGACGGCGGCGAGCGCTGCGAGCAGCTCGTCGCGGTCCGCGGCCACCACCACGGCGCGGTGGGCGAACCCCGCGCGTGCGGCCAGGGTACGGCCGGTGGCGCGCAGGTCGTCGTCGGAGGCGCCGGCGGCGTACCGGCGCAGCCGGCCGGCCTGTGCCCGCAGGGCGGTGTCGGTCTTGGCCGACACGGTCCAGACGAGTGGCTCGCCGGGGGCGGCGGGCCGCTGCTCGTCCGGGCCGGGGACGGGAGGGCCTTCCAGGACGATGTGGGCGTTGGTGCCGCTGACGCCGAAGCTGGAGACCCCGGTGCGGGCCGGTCGGTCGCCGGGGAGCTCCACCGGGCGGGTGGCCACGCGGACGCCTCCGGAGTCCCAGTCGACGTGGGGGGTGGGTTCGGTGACGTGCAACGTCGGCGGCAGCACCCCGTGCCGCATCGCCTGCACCATCTTGATCACCCCGGCCACCC
>NZ_JBVJIA010000035.1:0-34520 GCF_055586505.1 Streptosporangium sp. NPDC050148
GGAGTCAGCTGCCGCGAGGCCCGCGCGGTCCTGGCCATTGCCCCGACCCCCACCGCAGCCGCCCGGCTGAGCCGGCCGCAGATCCGCGCCGCCCTCAAGCGCAGCGGCCGGATCTACCACCTGCAGGCCTGGACCGAGAAGATCCACACCGGGCTGCGCGCCGAGCACCTGCGCCAACCCGGCCCCGTCGAAGAGGCCTACGGCCACCAAGCTTTGGCACTGCTGGCGGTGCTGGAGGCCGCCTGCACCTCGGCCGCGACTCTGGAAGAGGCCGCCGTCGCCGCGTTCCGCACCCACCCCGACCACGCGATCATCACCAGCTTCCCCGGCCTGGGCGACCTGACCGGCGCCCGACTGCTCGGCGAGGTCGGCGACGACCGCACCCGCTTCACCGACGCCCGAGCCCTCAAGGCCTACGCCGGCGCGGCCCCCATCACCCGCTCCAGCGGACGCAGCCGCGCCGTGATGCACCGCCGGGTCAAGAACCAGCGCCTGGCCGCGGTGGGGTATGTGTGGGCATTCGCCGCGCTGACCGCCTCACCCGGAGCGCGAGGCCACTACGACCGACGCAAAGACCAGGGCGAGCGCCACGCTGCCGCCCTGCGCAACCTCTACAACCGCTTCCTCGGGTGCCTGTTTCACTGCCTGACCACCCGCCAGACCTACCGGGAACAAGCGGCGTTTCCCGCATCGGCCCAGCACCCCGCCGCAGCGTGAGCCGACCGGGCTGAGCACCGTTGCCGCTGGGGGCTTCGCAGCCCCCAGACCCCCGCGCGCCGGAGCAACCGCCGGCGCGCCCACTGTCATGCCCACACCCCGCCGTTCGCGCCGACGGTCACTCCGGACCGGGTTGACACGCCCCGCCCATCGGATGTCTCGGGCCTGGCGGCCCTGCGGTACGGGTCCACTTGCCACCGGTTGACGGGGCGGGCCGCCTGCCTGGAGGCTGTGTGTGCAGCAGCGGAATAAGGCAAACCCTCACTCCCCGCTGGGTGGAGGCTTTTTCTGATCAGGTGTCGTCGGCGTGCGGGAAGCGCTTCCGCAACGCTTCCATGGCCCTCGCCGGATCCAGGCCAATCTCTTGCAACAACTCCTCGATGGCTGCATCGGCCCTCCTGGCTCTGTGGAGACGTAAGCGGATCTTTATTCGACGGAGATGCAAGCGGAAGCGGTCCAGGATGGATATGCGAGGAAGCATCTGGTCTCCGGCGAGTGAGAGAAACCCTCGTCTCATGCAGAGATGACAAGGGTGAGAGTGGGACGGGTTATCCGTCTGTCGGTGTGTGGGCGGGCCCTCGCCTGACCGGGGAAGGAGGGCGAGGGCCCGGGGTCCGGCGGTGCGGTGGAGTCGCTGCCTGCCGGACGCGATAGGTGGTCCCGCCCCATGCCGTCCCACCCTGCGGAACGGCTCCCCCCTCCAGGTCGGAGCGGGACCACGGACCCCGCGGGTGAGTGCCTGCGCGCACCCGCGGGGGTCTGGCCCGACCGCCGCCGCCATGACAGGCACCGGCAGCCGGGGGATTACAGGAGGTTGCTGTTCCCTTGGTGGGCGCTCATGGGCGTCTCGTCTCGGGGTACGTGCCGCTTGGTTGGACTGGTCTCGCAGGCAGCTCGGTCGAGCTTCGGATCCAGGAGCCAGTCCAGGTAGACGATCCCGTCCAGCCCGAACCTCCGCTCAAGGTCGTGACCGCAGTGGTCGCAGACCGCGTGAGGCGTGCCGAAATCGAAGCTCATGCCGGTGCTCCCCGAAAGATTTCCTGCCGGGCGAGCTCGGTCGCCAGTTCTCGTGCCGTGTTGGCTTCCACGGTGCGCAGGAACGGGGACTCAGGGGCAGCCTGTTCCTCGGTCAGCTCTTGGTGGTGGGTGCCTCTCCAGTAGCCGGCGGGGCTGTGCCAGAAGCTCCAGGACGGAAAGGCTTCGGTGAGGATCTTCAGCCACTCGGCGTCGTCGATCGGCAGGCTTGGGTCAGGCAGTACGAGGGTCATACGGGTGCCACCTGTCGGACGTAGAGCTCGGCCCATGACAGGTGGGCGTCTCGGGTACCGCGAGATCCGTACCGGTCAGCGAGCGCGGACACCAGACGCCATGCGTCCGAGGGTGTGGGCGTGCCTGGCTTCGGGGTGTTCGGGTCGCGGACCTCAAAGCGGATGCAGTTCGGGGCGACGGTCGTGATGAGGCGGATCGTGCTGCCCTGTTCGGTTCGGGTGAGGGAGTCGGAGACCATCGCGTGCACCACCTGCGCGGCGTCGTCGGTGCGGTCAGGCTGGTGTTGCTTGGTGATGGTGCGAGCGTGCTGTACGGCTGCGTCGACGCTGCCGGGCAGTGGCGCGTAGTCCTGTGAGTAGGTCGACATGGATCACCACCAGGGGAAGAGCGATCCGGCTATCCGGCTCGCTAGTCGGATGTACAGCTTGCAAGCCGGATATCCGGATGTCAACCTGGTGAAGTGGATCAGCCCAGGTACCTTCAGCTCGTCGCCCTCATCCGGCGGCAAATCGTCACCGGCGAACTTCCCGCGGGAACCCGCTTGCCCGCACGCCAGGACCTGGCTGCCGAGCACGGCGTAGCCGAGGGCGTCATCCGCGAGGCGATCCGCCAGCTCGCCCAGGAAGGGCATGTCATCTCCCGCCCCGGCGCGGGCACCTTCGTGAGGGAGCGCCAACCGGTACGGAGGATTCCCCGTTCCTGGTACCGAGAGCGGAAGGCCGGCTCACCGTTCGCCGCGAGCATGCTTGAGCAGGCGAGGGCCGGAAGCTGGGAGTACGAATCCACCACGATGCGCGCGTCGCCGGAAGTACGTGCCCGGCTTGCTCTCGACGAGCCCGAGGATGACCGCGATGACGTCATGCACACCCGATACGTCTTCCGGTCCGACGGCCAAGTCTGGATGCTGTCGGATTCTTACGAGCCGCTGCAACTGACCAAAGGCACGATCGTGGCGATGCCCGAGGACGGGCCGCTGGCCGGCCACGGGGTGACGCACCGGATGGCCGAGATCGGCGTGATCGTCGATGACTGGGTTGAGGATGTCGGCGCACGCGCCGCTCTTCCGGGAGAGGCCAAGCGCCTCGGCATCTCGCCGGGGTCCATCGTGCTGACGATTCAGCGGGCATATCTCGCCGACGGCCGTCCGGTCGAGGTCGCCGACATTGTGGTCCCGGCGGATACCTCGCAACTTGGGTACTCCGGTCCGGTAGGTGAACGCAGCATTGGATGACCCATCACGAGGGACGTACCATCCCTTGCTCCCGTCCGAAAACGTCAGTCCGTGATCGTATGATCGCCGCCCATGACCGACACCCGGACCGTATCGTTCGATCTGCATGTCCACTACCACCAGGCGTACCTCATCGATGACACTGACGACGCTATGGGGCCAGATGACATACCCGCCGATCACCCCGTTCACCCCGTCGGGATCATCCGCGTGGACGACGGTGGAGCCTTCCTGATCACGGGCCTGCACACGGGCACGGTCGGCTTCTCGGTGACCGTGGCTGGCCACGATCCGGGCGCGGACACCGACGGGTACGAGGACATCGTGGAGATCAGCTTCGAGTCCGAGGCCGGCCAGGTGTCCTTACACGAGTGGGGCGGCGGAAAGTTCCATGAGCTTCCCGAACTGCCCGCGGGGCCAGGGTGGTACCGGTTGCGCTACCACGCCCAGAACATGGATGAGGCCGTGGAGGCGGACACCTCACGCGAGATCATCGACCGCTATCTCCTACAGATCTGGCCCCAGGACGAGTCCACGCCGCGCGTCGTCAAGAGCGCGAGCGGACATCTCGCTTACTGGCGCGGGCCACGCTGATATCCAAGAGGCTTCCGTTGCCCAACGGCGAACCTCTCACTCCGACTCGTCTGTGTGAGAAACCACTACGGCTCCTCTTGTTAAATGAGAGGATCTCTAAGCGTCACACCCTGTCTACGGAGAGGAGTTAAGGCCTAAGGTAAACGGGAAGACCTCGTTAGCGAAACCAGTCAGGAGCATAATTGGACCATGTCCGCATGGGATGATTACCAAGAGAAAGTAGCTGCCTTCTTTCGCGACTTAGGCCTTCAGGCAGAGACGAATGTAACTATCCACGGCGCTCGCACTTCGCACGATGTTGACGTGGTGGTGCGGGCGCACCATGTGGGTTTTGACCTCCTCTGGGTCGTCGAGTGCAAGCATTGGCAGCAGCGGGTATCAAAGCTTCACGTCTTAGCCCTTCGTCAAATAGTTTCCGATGTTGGGGCCGACCGAGGCATATTAATGGCTGAACAAGGCTTTCAAAGCGGCGCGCTTGAGGCTGCACAGCTTACAAATGTACAGCTCGCCTCTCTTGCTGAATTAGCACAAAAAACGAGGGATGTATTTGGCAGGGCGCAGTTGAACAACTTGCAAGAACGCCTCTATCGGTGCAGGGAGCGTTATGGTGCGCTCAATAAGAAGGATCGCCTTGCACATAGGCTTCGCGCAGATGTATTCGATAACGCAGGCTATAGTGGCTATATTGTTATGCAAGCGACAGAGTGGGCGCTGAGTGTAGCATTGCGTGGGCGTTTTCCTATTACTTACAATAAAGTCTTTGCGGCCCTAGTTGCTGCCACTGGTCTAGGCAGGGCCGACATCGTATTCCCTGTGCGAGAAGATAATATAGTGGTTAATTCGCCGAGCGAGTTATTCGCGATACTTGAACCAGATGTGGCAGAGCTAGAATGTCGGCTTGATGCTGCGGAGATTGCGATAGGGCGAGAATGATCGCTTTGCCTTCCGCTAGAGGGATGGATCGTCACCTTGCCGCAGCGCAGGAGCTTCGTGGCAGACAAGGAGAATTGACTGGCGGGGAGCTGAGTGACCAACTGGGTGACAACGGCCACGGACGGAACCGGACGGCCACGGACGGCGAGAGACTGTCTCCGCAGCTCAAGTAGCGCATAGGCCAAGGTCCCAGGTCGGATGACTTGGCTTCGCATCGAAGGGGTCAGGGGTTCGAATCCCCTCATCTCCACCAAGGTCAAGGGCCGTCTCTGATGATTAGAGGCGGCCCTTTGGTCTTCTGAGAGGCCCTCTGTCGTTCGAGGTCATCACTTACGATGCTGTTCTGTCAGCGCGTGAGCGAGACCGAGCAGATGTGGCAGGCGCAGGGTTCGGCCGCCGCTTCCGGGGAGCGGGACGTGGAGAGGCTCTGTCCAGCGGGTCGGGATCGCGGTCAGTCCGTAGACGGCTCCGGCCAGGCCGCCGGTGACCGCGGCGACGGTGTCGGTGTCGCCGCCCAGGTCGATCGCGGCACGGATCGCGTCCTCGTAGTTTCGGGTGGTGCGCAGGGCCCATATGGCGGAGCCGAGGCAGGGCCAGACGGCGCCGTTGAACTCGGTTGCCTGACCGGGGTGCCAGTCGGGGGCCACTATGACGGCATACCGCTCGCGGTGGCCGGGGTGGACGGCGGGGAGGGTCTGCGGGAGCTCTTCCAAGGGGTTTGCGCCGCTCAGGGCGAGGCGCACCAGGTCGTGAAAGATCGCCGTTCCTTCCCAGGCCGCGGGGTCGCCGTGGGTGAGAGCGGCGATGCGGCGGGCGGCGTCCATGGTGGCTTGTCGCCCGTCGGCGGCGAAGTAGACCGCGGAGGGGGTGGCCCGCATCAGTGAGCCGTTTCCGGCGGCGCGGTGGCTACTGCGGTAGTGAGCGGTGGCGGCCTGGTCCCAGGGCAGGCCGCGGGTGAGAACGTCCTCGGTCTGCAGTCCGATGTCCTTGGGGTCGTCGGCCGCCCAGCGTTGGAAGCGGGTGAAGACGTCGGGCAGGTCCAGGCCGCCGCGCTCCAGCAGGGATTCGGCCACGTGAACGGCCATCTGGGTGTCGTCGGTGGCCTCTCCGGCGTCCCAGCCGCCGCCCCCGCACATCTCCCCTCCGGCACCGGGCGTCGGGAAGCGAGCGGAGAACGCGCCCGCCGGACCGAACTCGAAGGGGGCGCCCAGCGCGTCGCCCACCGCCGAACCGACGACTGCCCCGGCGACGCGCTCCATGTGATCCACGACCGCAGGCTACCGAGCCGCCGTGGAGTGGAGGCTTCGTGACCGACAGATGGGACCAGCCCGCGAAGGGCTGATGAAAGTCAGCGAAAAGTCAGCGAACCCGCTGACACGGGTGCGCGATCGGGATCACCAGACGGCATCGGCGCGGTACCTGACAGCACAGGATGGCATCCAGCGACCATGCTTTGCACGCCTCACCGGGGTTCGCATCGAAGGGGTCAGGGGTTCGAATCCCCTCATCTCCACCCAGGTCAGAGGCCGCTTCCGAAAGATCGGGAGCGGCCTTCTGCGTTGCCGGGTGACCAACTGAGTGACTACGGTCCATCCACCAGGTCCGCGCCCTTCCGGGTTTCGCAAAGTCCAGTGGTGAGGTGTTTCAGCGGTGAGCTATTCCAGCCCCCTGACCGTCTGGGTCTTCCTGGGCGAGGGCGCTCAGTGGCCGTCCGGCGTGTTCCGTACACGAGAGCGCGCAGAGTCGTGGATCAAGACCGGCGAGCTGACGGGAATGCTCACGGAGTACCCCCTCGACACGGGTGTCCACGACTGGGCGATCGAGCACGGCCACTTCCAGCCTCGCGCCGCCCATCAGCGGACCCCCTCGTTCGTCGGGCGCTTCACGACCGCCCACCAGGAGCATTTCCACTACACCGATGGGGACGCGGACTAAGGCGGCTGTATCAAAGATCTTGTGACAAGATCGCGGAATGCTGCGACTCACCGATTTCATCATCGACTGCCCGGACACGATGAAACTGGCGGCCTTTTACGCCGAGGTGACGGGCCGACCGATCAAAGAAGGCAGCCACGAGAACTGGGCTGGCATCAAGTTCGGTGAGCTCGAGCTGGCCTTCATCCGGGTGGACGACTATCGCGCTCCGCAGTGGCCCGACAGCGAGCACCCCAAGCAGTTCCACCTCGACTTCGAAGTGGACGAGATCGAGTCCGAGCAGCGCCGCGTCCTCGACCTTGGCGCGATGCTGCGACAGGACTTCATCGGCTCCGACGGCTACGGCTGGCGGATCTACACTGACCCGATCGGCCACCCCTTCTGTCTGTGCCGCAACAAGGGGGTCGTCTGGACCGACCAGGGCCCGGTCTGGCCCAAGCGCGGCTAGAAAGCTTGCTCGTCGACCGCCGATCCGCCACGACGTTGCCCTCACGCGGCCGGATGGGATCTCGCAACAAGACGAAGGTTGCCTGATGCGGCATCAGAAAGCGACGACCCGGCGAGGCGGACGCTCTCGCCGGGCATGGGTCTACGTCGGGGTGCTGAGCTAGAGATCGGGAAAGAGTTTGTCCATCGCTTCAGCCCCTTCCAGGAGCATCGGGCGGAGTTGCTTGCGGTAGACCGTCTCCGTCACTGAGGTGTTGCGGTGACCGACCAGGCGGGAGATGTTCTCCAGCGGGATGCCGGGGGTGACGGGGGCCGGAACCGACGATTTCCGGCACCTGCTCACAACAGCGCCCATTCGCCTTTCTCGCTGCTCAGCATGACGCCGAACTGCAGCTTCGCGGGCTTCGCGTTGGCGGGAACCTTGAACACGATGAGGCCCTTCCGGGTGTCGCCGACGGCCACGGTGATCGAGCCGCCGAAGGGCACCCCTTCCTTCACGTCGCTCATCAGCGTGGTGCGGTGCTGCTGGCCTTCGGTGTCGATCAGGTCGGCGCCCATGATCGGCGAGTCGGTGTAGACCTGCCGGCCCACGTTCTTCAGGGTCAGCTCGACGGCGACGTAGCGGGTGCCGGGGTCGGGCTGCAGGAACTGGTTCGACGACGTGGCGTTGTCGATGACGCGGTTGAGGGTGACGGCCACTTCGACGCCGGGCTGACGCCCCTTGACGGTGATGGTCTCCCCAACCTTCGCGACCTGACCCTGCTGTTCGGCGGGAGGGTCCGCGATGGTCTGCCCGGTGTCCGCAGGCTGCCCGGCCTCGGTGGGCGGCGGGGCGCTGAAAAGCTGCCCGCCGTCCGGGGCCGAACGGAGCTCGCTCCCGGTGGTCCCGCTGCCCAGCAGCACGAGGGTGCCGATGACGCCCGCCACGACCGTCAAAGACACGGCGGCCACGATCCCGACGACGGCCCCGCGGCTGGTCTTCGGCGGCGGCTGGTGGCTGTGACCGGGGTGGCCGTACGGGGGCGGATACCCGTGTGGCGGGCCCTGCACATGCCCGTAGGGCTGCTGCTGCGGGTGCTGGTAACCCGGCCGAGGTTGTGGGCCCTGCGGGGGATAGGTCACGACATCTCCAGACTCAAGGGGATGCGTGTCAGACGCATATGACACCCATTTAGTTGACGGGCTCACCTGGCCTCTTCCGGCCACCTGAAGACGTGAGGTGGAGTATGAAAGGCGATCGACGTGAGTACCTGCGCCACAATCGGTTCGGGCCAATGTGCTTTACAGGTCCTGGCGGGCACCTCGCTGCTCGCTGACGGCATCCTCACCCGCGATCGTGGCAGCAAGATTGGTGAGGACGTCCGTTGAAGTTCCGGGGGCGGAGCCAGCGAAAAGTCAGTGGGCGTCTTCGGAGGATGAGCTGCCGCCGTGGCGGGGAGGCCGGCCGACAACCGGTCAGGCGGCAGGGTGGTCGAGGATGACCACGGGGGCGTTCTCCACCTCCGGCAACTCGCTGTCCAGGGCCAGGCCGGTGGCCGCCTCGATGAAGGCGAACGCCGCACCGCGTTTGCCGCGGTAGTCCTCCGGGTCGAGACCGTCGAGCATGGCGCGGAAGTCGGCCAGGATGCTCGGGTCGCCTTCCTCGACGACGTGCTCGGTGAAGAGGAAGTCGCGCATCCGCGCCCTGATCTCGCCGCCGGCCGCATGGAGGATCGTGTATCCCCCGTTGAAGTGCCAGGTCACCATCCACACGCGTGACTCCGCACTGAGGGCGGTGAGGACGCGGTCGGACAGACCGAGACCTCCGGCGAGGTCGAGAAAACCCCAGGTTCCTTCGCCCTCGGAGACGAGGAGGACGGGGCAACCTTCTTCCCCGGACTCTTCCCGGGGACACTCCATGACGCGCTGCTCGGGGGCGCGGCCTCCGTTCACTCGTCGCAGGAGGTCGTCCGCAGTGATCTCTTCGTCGAGGGGTTGCACGACGGTCCAGGAGAGGGCGTTCTCCAGCCACTGATGCCGCTCGAAGAAATCGCGGTAGTAGTCGATCACATGATCATTGTGGCGGAGGTCGAGCCGCAGGATGAAGGCCCGACTTCAGATGGCGGGAACGAACTTTCTTGTCGTATCTCCGGTTAACGTCACCAGTCTTGTCCGGGCAGCTTGAGCCACATGTCGGCCCGGCCGTTGATCGATCGGGCGTCAGCCGGCCGGAGGCCCGCTCCGGCGAAGCAGTAGGCCTCGGCCTGGTCGTGGTAGAGGTAGGCGGCGAGGATCTCTTCTGCGGGTTCTTCGGAGCAGACGTTGCCCCCACCGGGGTGGGTGTCCCATTCCTCGATGGCGCCGTTGCGGGCGATGGCCCCCTGGTTGCCGCTCTTGGGATTAGCGAACAGCCCATAGCAGACGGTGCCCACTGACAGGCGTTCTATGACGCCGGGGTTGGACGCGGCGTATCCGCACGGCTGAAAGACGATGCATCCGCCGGGCACGTCGGAGACACCGATGACGGACAAGGTGACGTCGAAATCCGCCCAGGGATCTCCCATGATCTCTTCAATGTCGGCGTCATCAACCGGTACGGCCTCCAGGCGCCGTGCCGCCTCGGCAGCGGTGATGTCGGCGACGCAGGCAAGGCTGTGGCCGTCGCCTTCGAAGCGTCCCAACGCGGCGGTCAGACGTCCGGCCTCCGCCACGGTGGCGGCCTCGGTGGCGGACAGGCCGGCCTCCCCATCGGGAAGAGTGAACAGATCGGGGGTGGGACCGGCCAGGCTGAGCCGTCCGGGGGACCAGCCGTTCATCATCGGCCGCCACGGGTCCGCTCCGGCGGCGGCGACCATGACACGGGCGTTGTCGGGGCGGTCGTTGAAGACGGCGAGCCACAGTGCGGTGCGGCCGTCGTGCTCGGCGTCGACGTCGTCGACGCGCCGGGCCAGTTCCGCGACCACTTCCGGTGAGCCTTCCTCGGCCGCGTGATGAAGGGGCCGTCCACGAAAGTCCAGTACCGAATTCGGGTCGGCACCTGCGTCGAGCCGAGCACGGATCGCCGCGAGATCCGTCCAGGCGTTCCAGCCCAGGCCGGACCATCCGGCTCCTTCGGTGACGGCCATGGCACTCCTTTGAGAGAGACGTACTGAAGACGAGCGCCGATCATGACGTACGAGGCCGACAAATTCGCGCCGGCCGCGGGAAACGCGACTTCCCGTAGCCATGGTCGCCTCAGGTCGGGCGGCTGGGTGGAGTCGGCGAAAAGTCAGCGGACCCGCTGACACCGGAGCGCAGCCGAGAACGATGGACGTCACCGTCGCGGCACCTGACGGCACCGAACGGCATTCGTTGATGGGAGGCGACACGTCCTAACGGGGTCCGCATCGAAGGGGGCCCGGGATCAGCGAAAAGTCGGCGGCCACCGTGCGAGCCCTTTCGGTGTCAGGGGGAGAACAGCCTCCAGTGCCCCTCGGACACGACGTCGACGGTGCCCTCGGTCACTCTGATGGCGGTCTCGTCGTCGATCGCATACGCCGGGCCTGGGATTTCGGCCGCCCATCTTTCCGCGTGGGCCATGGTGTTCTCCGGCAGGAGCTCGTGATCCAGGTGCGGGAAGATCGAGAAGTCGACGATGCCCAGTGTGCTGTCGCTCCCGGAAGGCGGTTCCCAGCCGACGAAGTCCTCTCCGATACGGGGGGTCATCACCATGCTTCCGGCGCTCAGTCCCACCCAGACCGTCTCGCGCAGCGACGGCAGGAGATCGGCCAGCCCCGACTGCCGCATCCAATGGCACAGGTACAGGGCGTCGCCGCCGTTCACCAGCAGGACGTCTGTCTCCCGGACCCAGGAGACCCAGCGTTGTTCGTCGATGCTGGGCAGCGCGGTGAGTTCCAGCACTCCCAAGGACTTCCAGCCCAGCTCGCACATGGGGGTGGAGGACCGACCGCTGATGAAACGCCATGCCCCACCGGGGTTGCCCTGGGGGTGCCCGTAGCTAGCGGTGGGGATACAGAGGGCGTTGGAGTCGGCGATCGGTTTGCCCAGTAGGTCGACCAGCGCGCTGTGGATGCTCGGGTTCTTGACGCCGGCGGAAGTGAGAAGAAGCTTCACGCTTGCCTCCTGTACGTGGCGGTCATGACGCTCTCGTCGAGGGTCGAGGGTCGAGGGTCGAGGGTCGAGGGTCGAGGGTCGAGGGTCGAGGGTCGAGGGTCGAGGGTCGAGAGATCGGTGAGTAGGAAGGTTGATGCGGTGTTCACTCGTGTTGAGCCGTTCACAGAGCTCTGGATCATGGCTGACCGGGTGGCCACCGCGAGGGCCGCTTCAGGCGGGCCGCGCTCGGCTGCTCGGTGGAGGGGCCGTCCATGGAAGTCTTTTCCCGCATTCGGGTCGGCGCCCGCGTCGAGCTGGGCATGGAGGAGAGCGAGGTGCGTCCAGCCGTTCCAGCCCATGCCGGACCATCCGGCTCTGCCGGTGACGGCCATGGCACTCCTTGGGGGATGTGCTGATACGAGTGCTGATACGAGTGCTGATCATGGCGTACAAGGCCGACAAATTCGGGCCGGGTGCGGGAAACGCGGCTTCTCGTAACCATGGTCATCCCGGGGCAGGTGGCTGGGCGGAGTTGTGGTCAGGTGGCGGGCGTCGGTGACGAAGACGCCGCAGGTCGGGCGGACGTTGTCCTTGTCGCAGCTCTGCAGGGGCGGCAGTGGGCGACGGCCGTTGAGAGGGAAGCGGTCGGCTCGCTCGAACGGGTGCATCCCGGCGGAGTTTCGTGGGGGAAGTTCACCCCGGTGCCGTTGGCCTCGGACTTCCTGATTGCGAGGAGTGCCCGCTCGGCGTGCTCGTCGGGCGTGGCGGCGTAGCGCATGGTCATGGTCGGTGTGGAGTGCCCCGTGTGGCGCTGCCGTGCGGCAGCGGCCGTCGGGTTCACCGGCGCTCGCCGACGGGCGGTTCGCCGGTTCCGCGGGGAAGCTCACCGCGTCCGCGCCGTAAGGGTTGAGACGCACAAGCTCATTACATGAGCCTGTACGTCATGATGCGAACAGCAACAGAGCACGATATTTCAGAACTCGTCCGTCTCCGGGCACTGCTCTTCGACGACCTCGGCGGTGACTTCTT
This sequence comes from Streptosporangium sp. NPDC050148, assembly GCF_055586505.1. NCBI lineage: Bacteria > Bacillati > Actinomycetota > Actinomycetes > Streptosporangiales > Streptosporangiaceae > Streptosporangium > Streptosporangium sp. NPDC050148. The sequence continues at coordinate 12,227 of NZ_JBVJIA010000035.1, forward strand.
CAACCCCGCGAACGCCGGTGACGACTGGCGCGACGCGCTCGCACGGGTCTTCGAGCAGAAGCTGACCGAACCCGACTGCCGGATCCTGGTCGTGGACGGCGACACCGGCCTGGCCGCCTGCGGCATCGGCACCATCGAACAGTGGTTCCCCGGTCCCCACTCCCGCAACGGGAGGATCGGCCACGTCATCGGCATGGTCACCGACCCGTCGTACCGGCGGCGCGGGCACGGCCGGACGATCATGCTCGGTCTGCTCGACTGGTTCCGCGACCGCGACGCCGTACGGGTCGACCTCACCGCCTCCCGCCAGGCGGAACCGCTCTACCGGCAGCTCGGCTTCTGCGATCACCCCGATCCCCTGCTGTGCCGGAAGCCGTGAAGACGTCGCGATACCGCTGGGTCGTTCTGGGTGTCGCGACCTTCACCCAGGCCGCGGCCGCGTTCTTCGTGCAGGGCATCGGCGCGATGAGTGTCCACCTGCAACGAGACCTGGGACTGAACACGACCCAGCTGGGCCTGCTGCTGTCGGCGGCTCAGCTGCTTCCCCTGGCCGGGCTGCTCGTGGCGGGACGCCTGCTGGACCGCCACGACGAACGCTGGATCGTCGGGATCGGTGCTCTGGTGGTCGCCGTCGCGCTGGCCGCCGGAAGTGCGGCCCCGGGGTATGTCTCCTTGCTCGTCGCCCTGCTGATCGTCGGTGCGGGATACAGCACCATTCAGCCGGGCGGCAGTAAATCGGTGGCGTCCTGGTTCGACGCCCGGCAGCGTGGCATGGCCATGGGCGTCCGCCAGGCGGGGCTTCCGCTCGGGGGCGTCCTCGCCGCCCTCGCGCTTCCCTCGCTGGCGACGGCCTTCGGCTGGCGGTCGACGCTCGTGGCCGGCGCGCTCGTCGCCCTGTCGGGCGCCGTCGCCTTCATGGTCTTCTACCGCCGCCCGCCGGACCGGCACCCGACGCCGGCCACGTCCCTCGTGCGGCTGGAACTGCTCCGCGAGCCGTACATGAAGAAGATCATCTTGTCCGGTACGAGCATGGTTTCGGTGCACAGCGGTGTGGGCGTCCTCACCGTGCTGTACCTGCACGAGGTGACGTCCATGGCCCCCGCCTCGGCGGCCCTGGTCTACGTCGCGGTCCAGTGCGCGGGCGCGCTGGGCCGTGTCTGCCTTGCGGCCTGGAGCGACCGCCACGCATCCGGCCGCTACGCCTGCGTCCTGACGTGCCTGGCCGCCGTGATCATCGGGATGACGCTGTTGACGACCCCCGTCGGCCGATCCCCCGTCGCGGCCTGCCTGCTCTTCGTCTGGCTCGGCTTCTTCGGGATCGGCTGGTACGGCCCCTGGGTCGCCTACGCCGCCGAATCGGCGCCGCCGGGCCGGACCGGGTTCGCCCTCGGCCTGGCCATGGCGGTCAACCAGGTGGCGGTCATCCTGGCACCACCCGTGCTCGGCCTGCTCACGGACCTGACCGGCGGCTTCGCGCCCGCCTGGGCGCTGCTCGCCGCACTGACCGCTGTCACCCTGACGGTGACAGCCCGGCTGTGACCCTGACGGTGACAGCCCGGCTGTGACCCGTTCGGACGGCAGCCGCTGCACCTCTGAATTCGGCTCGGCCCCCGCGTCGAGCCGGGTCCGAATCAGACCGAGGTTCGTTCAGCCGTCCCAGCCGTCCCAGCCGATATCGGCCCGTCCGGTTTCGTCGTCGTCGACCACGACGCTCCTTGGGGACGTACGGGATGTATGAGCGCCGATCATGGCGTACGAGGCCGACGGACTCGGACCGGTGCCGCGGTCGGTGTGCGGGGGAGTCCTTCGCCGATCATGGTCGGACCGGCCCGTGCACGGCTGGGCGAGGCCGGCGGAAAGCCGGCGGATCCGCCCGGCACGTGTCGCCGGAGGAAGTCTCGCGCCGCGGCCTGTGCCCGACCGGCTTTCGGGCCGAGCCAGAAGCCCAGGTGATCGTCGTGTTCCATCCAGTGCCGTTCCGCGCCGGGTATCCGCTCGGCCGCGAACCTCCCGTGGTCGAACGGCACATCACCGTCCTGTGTGCCGTGGACCACCAGTGTCGGAGCCGAGATCCGCTCCAGGGGAAATTCTCCACGCCGGGCCTGCACCGCGTCGTTGTCCGTGCCCGCCCAGCGCTTCCGGTAGGGGAACGTCGTGTCGAACATCGCCGTGAAGAGCTCCCGCACGTGCGGCGTGTTCATGATGTACGAGACGCGCTCGGCCCGTTGCCCGTCGGTGAAGGTGCCGGTCTCGCTCAACGTCCCCGCGACGACGGTCTCGAGCGAGACCTCCGCCGTCAGCCGGGCCAGCTTCTGGCCCACCGTGTCCATGAACGCCCTTCGCAGCGGTGAGCCCGTCCCGGCAGGCCGCGGCCTGCTCACTCCGCCGATGGAGACCAGTGCCCAGACCCGGTCCGGATGGCGCGCGGCGAAGGTGTAGCCCACCGGGCTTCCCGCGGAGACCGCGAGGACTCCGACCCGGTCGATGCCCAGCTCGTCCAGCAGCGCCGCGAGCAGGTCCGCCTGCTCCTCGTCGGTCCGGCCGCTCTCCAGCGGCGTTCCGAGGTAACCGGGCCGTGAAGGGCTGAGAACGCGGAACCCGTCCTTCTGCAGCCAACCGGCGAACAGCCGTCCCTGGTCGGCTCCACCGAGCCCGGCGTGAACGGACAGCAGCACAGGGCCTTCGGTGCCGTACAGGTCGTACTCGATCGGGCCGAGCCGTGTCGTGGCGGTCCGGAGGTCGATCCGGATGTCAGGGAGGATCGCCCGGCGTGGATCGGTGTCGATGCCGCCGTCCCAGAGGGCGAGCCCGGTGACTCCCAGTGCCGGCACCCCGATCAGGACGGCGAGCATCACCCTGACGATCCTGACGATTCTTCGTTTCCCCATGGCTTCACGTCCTTCGGGTGTCCGGGTGCCCGGGTGGGGGTGGGGGTGGGGGTGGCGGTGTCGCGGTGTCCGATGCCGGGGTGTGGTGGCGGCCCGGGACGGAGCTGCGCGCCGGGTCTCCGGACCAGGTGAGCCGCCGAGCTCGTTCAACGGGCCTCGGGCCGGACGAGGACGGCGATGCCGATCATCACCGCGAAGGCCGACAGAGCGGTCAGGGTACGTATCGTGTGGAAGAGCTCCCACGTCTGCAGGATCTCGGAGTGACCGGCCGGGGCGGAGCCGGCGGCGGCCCATCGCCTGATGTGGGAGTGCAGCGGGATGTTGCCGAAGACCGTCACCAGCAGCGAGGCCACCGTCAGGACGCCGGCCCCGAGCGCCAGGCGCCGTGGCAGGCCGCGACGGACGACGGCCAGTCCGAACGAGGTGAGGATCGCCACCGCCATCGCACTCTGCATGACCGGCTCGTTGACCTCCATCATCGCGGTGTGGAAGGTCAGGCGCACGTCCAGCGGGACGGCCCCGAAGGTGGGGACCACGTTGGCCGCGCCGTACCCGAAGGCTCCGGCGAGCAGCCCGGTGGCCGACAACGCGGCCCCGTGGACGTACCTGGCTGAGGTTCTCATGGCCGTAATCGTCGCCCGCCCGCCGACGCCGGTCGTCGTACCGCGGGTGGCTTCCATCCGTACGGCACCGGGAGGAGGAGCCGTCCCCTCTACGGCACCGGGAGTAGGAACGCAGCATGGCACCACGCGGACGAGGAAGGTTCACATGCCAGGGCACCGGCCATTTCCGGCCGCGGTGTCACGGCACCGGGCCGGAGGCCGGATTCACGCTGCTCAGAGCAGATCTGCCGCAGGCAGATCGTGTCGACGCCGGTCCGGACCGCCCCGCAGGATGGACGCATGGGCGAAGAATCGAAACCACCACTGTTCGACGCGCGGGTGAGACGTCAGCTCTACGACGGGCGTGTTCTCGTTCTCGACGGTCCTCTCAATGACGACAACGGGACGTTGCTCGCCACGCAGTTGATGGCACTCGCCGCGCAGGACGCGTCGGCCGACATCGCACTGTGGATCCATTCCCCGGGCGGCTCGGTTCCGTCGATGCTCGCGATCCGTGACGTCATGCGGCTCATTCCCTGTGACGTGTCGACCCTCGCGCTGGGTATCGCCTACAGCGCCGGGCAGTTCCTGCTGTCGTCGGGCACCCGGGGAAAACGCCGTGCCCTGCCGCACGCACGTGTCCTGATGCACCAGGGCTCGGCCGGGATCGGTGGCACCGCGGTCGACATCGAACTGCAGGCCGACGACCTGCGGCACACCCGTGACACGGTGCTCGGTCTCATCTCCGAGGACACGGGTCAGCCCTTCGAGCGCATATTCGAGGATTCCCTGCACGATCGCTGGTACACGGCGCAGGAGGCGCTGGACTACGGCTTCATCGACGCGATCGTCCAGAGCTTCGACGAGATAGCGCCACAGGATCGCCCGCGGCTCGGATTCACCATCACCGAAGGAGCCGGCCAGTGAGCACGTACACGATCCCCAACGTCATCGCCCAGAATCCCCGTGGCGAGCGGATCATGGACGTCTATTCGCAGCTTCTCACCGAGCGAATCGTCTATCTGGGGACCGCGATCGACGCGGGTGTCGCGAACGCGCTCGTCGCGCAGTTCATCTTTCTGGAGTCGGAGAACCCCGACGGCGCCATACAGTTCTACATCAACTGTGAGGGCGGGGACCCGAGTGCGATGCTCGCGATATACGACACCATGCGCTACATCCGCCCGCGGGTCGAGACGACCTGCGTCGGGCAGGCCGTCGCGGTGGGCGCCGTCCTCGTCGCCGCGGGGGCCGAGGGAAGACGGGCCGCCCTCCCGCACGCACGGGTGATCCTGCACCAACCGGCCGCCCAGGGGCGCGGAACGATCCCCGACCTCATCCTGCAGGCCGACGAGGTCGTCCGTGTCCGGGCGGACATCGAGCGCATCCTGTCACGGCACACGGGCCAGAGTGTGGAGACCCTGCGCGCCGACACCGATCACGATCGCGTGTTCACCGCGACCGCGGCCCTGCAGTACGGGCTCATCGACGAGATCATCGAGGAGCGTTCGCAGACGCGCGGGTGATCCCGGCGGGCCGCGCTACGCGGCCAGGGCGTACGCCATCGAGCAGGTGGCACCTCTGGACGTGCCGCTGCCCTGAGCGGACCGCAGGCTCTCGGCGACGGCAAGGGTGAGGTCGACCAGGGTGACGTCCAGCGCGCCGGCGACCGCGGCGATCATTTCGCTCGACGGCTCCTTGACGCCTCGTTCGATCTCGGAGAGATACTGCGGCGAGACACCGGCGCGACGCGCCGTCTCGCTCAGCTTCTCGCCCCGCTCGTGACGAAGACCCCGCAGACGCTCGCCGAGCACGTGCCGCCACAGCGGCTCGCGAGCCGGGGACGACGTGGGATCGGGCCGATCGATCGCCGGACGTAGCGGCGGGACAGAGGACGCCATACCTCTCACCATAGAGAGACGGCGCGTTCGAGTCCCGCCGACTTCACGCAGAGCGGAACCGTCCCCTCTCCTCTGTCCCGCCCCCGGGACCGCGGAAGATCGTGACCTGGGATCAGAGGCCGTTCCCGAGAGATCGGGAGCGGCCTTCCGCATCGCCGGGCGACCGACCGGGTGACCACGGTCCATGCGTATGACTCCGTAACCGGGAACGGGCATCGCCTTCGACGAGTCAGGACAGCACTCGCCGATCACGGGATCTGTGAACGTCGACGAGAACCGGCAGCACCGCCCGGACGCGCCGTGCCCTCCCCGCCAAGACGATCGAACGGGAACGACGGCCGCTCACCGGTAGCGCACGGCGTGAAGCCCTCCGGCACGCGGACCCGCCCGTCCCGGTAGAACGAAGGGATGCCCAGGGGGCGGAGAAATGATCGCGGCATCCGCGACATGAAGGGGCATACGCGAACCCCCATCACGCGGAAGGCCGGTCATGAGGACTATCAGTGGATGACAACCATCACATCCGGTTCGAGAAGGTCTACCTCGACACCTACGAACAGATCTTGGGCTATGCGATCCGCCGCTGCGACTGCGCTCAGGACGCGGCCGACGTGGTGGCCGAGACGTTCGAGATCGCGTGGCGCCGCATAGAGGACCTGCCCGCCGGTGGCGAGGCGCGGCTGTGGCTGTACGGCGTGGCGCGCAACGTCCTGGCCGGCCACCGCAGGGGACGCCTGCGGCACCGCAGCCGCCACACGACACTGGACGAGGATGTCGTCGCCTTCTACGCCCGTACCGCCCCGCCCGATGAGCGCCTGGAGTTCACCCAGGTGGCCGACGTGTTCCGCGGGCTGTCCGACGACGATCGCGAGCTGTTGTCGCTGGTCGCCTGGGAAGGCCTGGACGCCGCCGAGATCGCCCGTGTCCTGGGCTGCTCCCGCAACGCCGTACGCATCCGGCTCCACCGCGCCCGCAAGCGCTTCGCACACCGGCTGGCCGCGGCGGACCTCACGTTCACGCCGATGACCAGAACCGCGCAGATCCCGGCAGGAAGGCCGCTATGAACGTCACCGATGAAGCGATCAGCCGTCTGGCCCGGGTCCGCGACGACGAACTGACCGGGCAGGCGTCCGCCGCGGGGGCGCGAACGCTGCTCGCCGCCATCACCGCCTCACGGCCGCACACCGCGGCGCCGCCCTCACCGGTCGGCGGGCGACCCCGGAGAACGCGGTTGACGATCGCGGCGGTCGTCGTCGGCATGCTCGTCGCCGGCGTCGTCGTCGGCCCCAGCCTGCTGCGCGACCGGAGCGCCGTCAGCTATGCCAACTCCGCCGTCGCGATCGTGCGCGACGGCCCGCAGTACGTCGCACGGATCATCGACCCCTTCGCCGATCACGCCAGGTACACCGAGGCGTTCCGCGCGGTCGGCCTGGACATCGACCTGCGTCCGGTGCCGGTCTCCCCAGGAGCCGTGGGACAGATCCTGGGCATGATTGTCGGCGGCGACCAGGCTCCCGATCGGATTCCCGATCCGCAGACCGAGTCGGATCCCTCCGGCCTTCGGTTCGGCGGCGTCGCCATGTCGGCGGAGACCGCTCCGAAGGGGTGCCGGCCGGGCCGCGACAGCGGCTGCGTCATGGTGATGCGCATTCCCGCCGGTTTCGCCGGCCGCGTGAACGTTCGGCTCGGCCGCCAGGCCCGGCCCGGCGAACGGTACGCCAACATCGACCAGGCCATGGCCCCCGGTGAGATGTTCGCCGGGGTCTCCCTGCGGCACGGCCGGTCCGTGCGGGACATGGTGGCCGAGGCTCGCCGGCGGGACCTGCGTGTGATGTTCAGCCGTATCCGTGTCGACGCGCGGACCGGCGGTATGTCGTCCTTCGATCCGGTTCCCGCCGGCCGTGTCGGAGGCGACTGGGTCGTATGGCACGCCTGGCAGGTACAGGCCGGCGTGATCCGCTTCCTGGTCACGCCCGGGCGATCGGCCGAGAACCCGTTCTACAACGGAAGCGCACCGCCGCCGGCCTCCTGACCGCCAGGCGGCCCGGCTCCTGCTCCCGCACGAGCGGGCCGGGGCCGGGCCGCCGGGGGTGTCGGTACGTCGATGGGCGATCAGCGCCGGTTCCCGCGGCGAGTGGCATTCCGGTGATCTCACCGCGACCACCGCGTCGGATCCTCCGTCCCGGCAACGTGCCGCGTACCGGTCGTCAGCGGGTGCCGCCGCGGTCGTCCCTCTCCGCGAGGCGCCGGGTCTGGCCGTCGTGCACGTCGCTCACCCACTCCCAGCCGGGCCTGGCCGACGGGCCGATCCGCGGGTCGTCGGGAGCACGACCCTCACGCAGGGCGAGCACGTACGCCCGGTCCTGCTCGATCCGTGCGCGTACCTGATCGGCTCCGCCGACCGACCCGTGACCGGGGACGACGGCATCGACGCGGTCCGCCACGCCCTCCAGCAGCCGCAGCGCGGCGAGGTAGTCCTCGATCGGGTCGGCGGTGCCGTCCAGGTCGAGCATCGGGACCAGGACGTCGGAGAGCATGTCGCCGGCGACGAGAACCCCGCGTTCTTCGATGAACAGCGCCGCATGGCCCGGTGCGTGCGCCTGATGCTCGATGATCCGGGCCTCGGGGCCGTCCCATGGGATCCGCGCCGTCTCGCCCGGCAGGGCGGTGATCAGGCCGTACAGGTCGAGCGGGACCTTCTCGGCGATGCCCGTCTCGAGCAGGTGCTCGGTGATGTCGGCCTTGATGTTCGGGTCGGACAGCTGGTCCCGGACGGCGGCCGCGCAGCGGGCCGTGCCGTATCGGGGGGCCGTGCCGAGCCGGGCGTGCCAGAGGAGGTGATCCCAGTCCGGATGCGTCGAGAAGCCCGCCACGACGGTCCGGCCCGAATCGGACAGGTCGTCGGCGAGGCAGGCCATCTCGTGGTCCTGCACCCCCGCGTCGATGAGCAACGAGCCTGCCCGGCCGTGCACGACGACGGCATTGCTCTGGCAGAACTCGCTCTCGTGGACCAGCACACCCTCCGCGACCTGCTTCAGCACGGGTGGCTCCCTCCGCTCGTGATGTGCAACCACCTGCCGAGACCGTAGTGCTTAGTGGTGGCATTTTGCAAGCACTATGGGGGTGAGGCGTACGAGCCGGGACCGGGGTGCCCGGCCGACGCCACGCACGGAGCGGTCACGTCGCGGGGAGGCCGAGGGCGTTGGCCGCGTCGACCTCGAAGTACTCCGTCGTGGCGAATGCGCCGGCGTGATCCTCGAAGAAGCTCCTGACGCCGTCGATCGAGTCGTGGACGATGACGTTCACCGCCTTGGTCCCGTCGGTGCTCGCCACCCCCACCGTCCACCTGGCCCCCGCGGGAAGCCGGCCGTACGCCTTCTTCAGGGAATCCCAGAAACCGTCGTCGTCGGAGATCGTGGAAACGGCCATGACGTGCACTCTGGCACTCTCCTCGTCGGCTCTCGGGTTCACTCGGCAGTTGACGTGCAGGTACTGTGCGGCACCGTTCTCGAAGTCGTAGATCGCGACCGTCTGGGGGTCCTCGAGCGGATCGTCCGAAGGCATCAGGAAGTGGGTCTCACTGATCGGGAGCAGCTCGTGGTCGAGCTGCTGCGGCTTGCCGAGGAGTTCCGCCTCCATGGGGTCCAGGGTGAACCTGAGGCGGAGTGCTCCGTGCTCGGCCACCACGTCGTAGCGGGTGCCGGGGCGCTCGTAGCAGCCTTCGTACCTGGACGGATCGAGGACCAGGGCCGGGTCGGGCTCCGGCAGGCCGGGGATGGTGACCGCGCCGAGGTCGGCCAGGATCTCGTTGAACACCTTCCGGTAGAAGCCGTCCCGCGGTCCGGCGTTCACCAGCATCGAGACGGCGATGTTCGATTCCGGCAGGATCCGCAGGCGGGCGCTCTGGCCGATCGTGCTGCCGTCGTGGGCGTAGACGGTCCGGCCGTGCCAGTCGCACACGATGAGGCCGAGTGCCCACTCCGGCCCGAACGTGTACGGGTCGGGTACGGGGACCCGCGACTCCGTCATCTCGCGGATGATGCCGGGCGAGACGATCTCCGTCCCGTTCGGCGCCTTTCCCTCGTCGAGGAACACGTGCGCCATCGTGAGCAGTTCCCTGGCCGTCGTGGTGACGTTCCCTCCGGGACCGAAGGAGCGCGGCAGGTGGTCCAGCGGTGAGCGGACGGGGCCTTCTTCGAGGGATCGGACCAGGTGTCCGGTCGCGGCCCGGTTCCGGTCGACGTGCTCGTGCCGGGTGTTCGTCGAGGTCAGCCCCAGGGGGTCGAACAGGCGATTTTTCATGATGTCGTCCCACCGCCCGCCGTCGATCACCTCCATGATGCGGGCGAGGATCGCGTATCCCAGGGCCGGGCTGTAGCCGTGAGTGCGGCCCAGGGGGTGGACCTGGCTCGCGCCGGCGATGTTCTCCACCATGCGCTCGTACACGTCGTCACCCTCGCCCGGGTCCCCGTAGCTCTCCTCGATGCCGCCGGTGTGGTCGAGGAGGTGGCGGGGGGTGACCCTGGCGCCGACGTCGGGGTCGGCGACCCGGAAACCGGGGAGGTAGGTCCGCACCGGCTCGTCCAGGGCGACCTTCCCCTCGTCGACGAGCCGCATGAAGGCCAGGGCGGTCCATGTCTTGGACACGGAGCCGCACTGGTAGATCGTGCGGGTCGTCGCGGGCTCCCGTGTGGAGACGTTCCCGACGCCGACCGCGAAGTCGGTGATCTCCCCGTCGACGAGGACACCGATCGCGGCACTCGGGATCCGGTACTCCGCGAGCAGTTCGGAGACGCGGGCGCGTATCCGGGCCACGTCCAACGCTTGTGCCATAAAGGGGTCCTCGTCTTGAGCGAATCTTTCTGAACGAGAAAAGGCTACGTTGCATTTCAAGATTAGTCAACGTAGAACGCCCATTCACTTGCTTTGATACTGGTCATTCGCGTCAATCGTTGCGATGACATTGTCGATGAATGCAATTCACGTCGATCCTCCGTTGCAATGTACTGTTGGTGAACGCACCCGTGGACCCGAGCCGACAGGAGGGTGGGCCGATGCCCGGAGGCAGGCTGACCCACGACGATCGCCGGCAGATCGCGATCTGGCTGGCCGAAGGGCTGGGGTACGCGGAGATCGCCAGGCGGCTGGGCAGGCCCACGTCCACGATCAGCCGCGAGGTGGCGCGCAACAGCGCGCCCGGCGGGTACCTGGCCGACCACGCGCAGCGGTCCACCGGGCTGCGCGCCCGCCGCCGCAGACCGGTTCAGGCCACGGAGCCACCGGCCGACGGGCGACCGGCCGAGTCCGTGCGCGGTTTCATGGAGCAGTTCGCGACGCTGCTGGCCGGGACCGGCCTCCCCCGGATGCCCGCCCGCGTGTTCGTCTGCCTGCTCACCTCCGACTCCGGGAGTCTGACGTCCGCCGAGCTCGTACGCCGGTTACGGGTCAGCCCGGCGTCGGTGTCCAAGGCCGTCGGCCACCTCGAGGCGATCGAGCTGGTCAGGCGCACACGGGATTCCGGCCGCCGCGAGCGGTACGTCGTCGACGACGACGTCTGGCTCCGGGCGTTCGAGGCCGACACCGGGGCGCACACCGAGATCGCGGCCGCCGCGCGGCACGGGAGCGAGCTCTTCGGCTCCGGCACGTCCATCGGCACCCGGCTGGACCGGATGGCCCGGTTCTTCGCCTGGATCAGCGAGCAGATGAACGACAGCGGCCTCACCGACGCCGTCGTGCGCGACGCGCTGACCGTGCTGGCCGCGCTGGTCCACGCCGCCCGGCCGCTCACCGTGGACGACCTCGCCGCGGCACTGGACTGGCCCGTCCCGCGGGCGGCCGAAGCCCTGGACGCGATCGGCCGTCGTCCGATCCTCGCCGACCCGCTCACCGTGGAGCGGACCGGGCGCGGCGCGTACGCCGTCATCCCGAGACCCGACCGCCTGAGCCCCGCGCAACGCGACGCCCTGAGCGCCGCTCCGGGCTCGGCCCGAGGGGCCCGGGAATGACGAAGCCGGACGGACGTCGCGACCGCGATCCCTCCGGCCGCGCACGGGTGACCAGCATCTTCAAGTTGACACTTTATAAAGCGAATGCTTGAGTACCTGCATGGGAACCACTGTCGAGGACGAACGGCTCGATGCCCTGTTCACGGCGCTCAGCGACCGCACCAGGCGGGACATCGTGCTCCGGCTGAGCGCGGGCGAGGCGACGGTCAAGGAGCTGGCCGAGCCGTACGCCATGAGCATGCAGGCCGTCTCCCAGCACATCCGGGTGCTGGAGCGGTCCGGCCTGATCAGTCAGGGACGGCACCGTCAGACCCGGCCGTGCCGCCTCGAACCCGGGGCGCTCGAGGCCGCGCTCTCCTGGATCGAGGAGAGCCGGCGCGTGTGGTCGGACCGGATGGACCGGCTGGAGGCGCACCTCGCCCGCCTGCAGGAACGTGACGACCGGTGAGCGACGACGAACTCGTCCACCGGCGGGTCTTCGACGCGCCGCGCGAGCTGGTGTGGCGGTGCCTCACCGAGCCCGCCGAGCTCGCGCGGTTCTGGGGGCCGGCCGGCATGAGCACGCCGATCGACGGCATCGTGGTCGAACTCCGTCCCGGTGGCCGGTTCGAGACCCTGATGGTCGGCGAGCACGGCGACCACCGGATGGTCGCCACCTTCACCGAGGTCGTCCCGCCCGGACGGCTCGCCTGGGTCGAGCCGGCGACCGGGATGCACACCACCGGCACGCTCGACGACCTCGGCGACGGCAGGACCGCGGTCGTCATCCATCAGCGGCACGTGCCCGAGGCGATGCGCACGCCCCAGGCCCGTGACGGCTTCCTCACCTCCCTCGACAAGCTCGGGGACCACCTCGCCCACCTCGTACAGGGAGATCGATCATGACCGACCCGCAGTCCTGGGTGGCGCCGACCTGTACGGGGCTCGCCGACCTCCTCGCCGTCGCGGACGCCGGCACCTGGGACGCCCCGACGCTGTGCGAGAAGTGGCTCGTCCGTCACGTGGTCGCGCACGTGACGATGCCGGTGCGGCTCACCCCCGAGCGGTTCGGGGCCGAGATGGCGGCGGCCGGTGGCGACTTCACCGTGCTCTCCGACACCGTGGCCGCACGGGACGCCTCGCTGCCCGTCGCCGACCTGCTCGGCCGGCTCCGGTCGCCGGGACTGCACGCGTGGCAGCCCCCGGGCGGCGGCGCGGCCGGTGCGCTGAGCCACGCCGTCATCCACTCCCTGGACGTGACGATCGCGCTCGACCGGCCCGCGATCGCACCGGCCGAGGCCGTGACCGCCGTCCTCGACCGGCTCGCCGCCGCCGACGGCACCTGGTTCGGGACCGACCTGACCGGGGTACGGCTCGAGGCCACCGACACCGGCTGGAGCCGGGGAACCGGCCGGCTCGTGCGCGCCGACAGCGGCTCCCTGGTCGCGCTCCTGTCCGGCCGGACGCTGCCCGACGGCCGGGCGCTGCCCCGCGCCTGAGGCTCCCGGCCGATCCGGCGACGCCGGGACCTCGGATCAATTCCCCTGGAGGACGGACATGGGGCAGCGGTCGTAGCCGTACTCGCTGATCTCTCCTCCGAGCGCGGGCCGGTGGACCGATCCCATGCGGAGCTCCCGCATGGAGTCGGTGACGGCGCGGAAGTACCGGACGAAAGGGAACGGGGGTGGTCTGTCACGGTGGCGGCCTCCCTCGTGGTGCCGTGCCGGCAGGGGCGGACGGTGCCGCCGCCGGTGTCCGGCGGGACCGTCACGGTCGTGGTGACCCATGCCCCCGGGCGCCGGTGGGCTCGGACGAGCCCGTCCCGCCGCCGGTGGGGGCGTGCCGGCGTCGGGGACCGGTGCGGGATCACGACGACGTGTATCAAGGAGTGTTACTGCGGGACGTTCAAGTGTCAATCGTCGATGCCGGCGGCGACGGCCGGCGCGGACGACGCGGCAGGGCGAGGCCGATCCGCGTCGCGGCGAACGCCCGCGGCCATGTCCGCGACCGTGTGCGCCCGGATCCCGGGGCAGGGCCCGTTCGCGACGCGTGCCGACACGGCGCGGACGTGGTCCTGCGCGGGCCGGAGCAGTCCGTCGTAGACCTGCGCGAACAGGTCGCGGGCACGACCTCGCGGCCAGCCGGGCGGCATGAGGACGTCGGGGAGCATCGGGTCGAGCACCGGGAAACGCCGGTAGACGTCCATCACCTCCGTGCGGGCCCGTACCGCCGCGGCGCCGGTCACCGCGCCGGCGGCCACCCGGGGCGCCAGCGGGCCCCACCGGTCGATGAAAGTTTCATACTCCTTCGCGATGGCCGCCAGGTCCCAGGCCTGGACCGGATCGCGGTCGACCTCCGCCTCCAGGTCCAGGTGCCGTGCGCGGAACATCGTCACCGAGCCGAGCGCCACGGCCGCCAGCTCCGCACGCCCGTCCGGCGAGGGGGGATCGGGGGAGATCCACACACCGTCGTACAGCGGGGCGTAGCCGTTCCAGCGCAGGTGCTCCCGCAGCGCTCGCCGCCGCGTGCTCTCCTGCTCGGGCATGGAGAAGACGACGACCGTCCACGAACCGTCCCAGGGGCCGGGGTCCACGCCGATGGCGGCGATCGCGGTGCCGCCGTTGGACAGATCGGCCGCGGCGCCCTCGGTCAGGCGGTACGAGCTGTACCGCCCCTGCCGACTGCCCTCCAGGACCCCCTGGCGGACCAGCCTGCTGATGGACGTGCGCGCGGCGCCGGCGGTCACGCCGAACTCGCCCAGCAGGGCCACGATCGCCCCCGAGGGCAACCAGGCCCGGGTACGCACGGTGTAGTCGGCTATCAGGGTCACCGCCAGGCCCTGGGCCGAGCTGCCCGGCCGTCTCCGCCCTGGTGGCGGCCCGGCTGCGGCCTCGGGGAAGATCTCCTCGATATCGAACGGGCGTACCACGGTGCGCTCCCCGGCACGGACGGTCCACGACCGTACCGACTGTACCGGCCGGGGAGTCACCGGACCCCGGCCGGCGCTCCCCGGCGGGCTCCGGATCGCGTCCGCCGTAAGGGTATGAAATTTTCACGTTTTAATTTCATGTCCACCGGGACGACAGGTGGGGTGACCTCGGCGGCGACGACGGCACGGCGACCGCGACCGTTCAAAAGTCGAAAACGCCTCGTTGACTTCCTCCAGTCAAGGCTCCTATGGTCTGGCCACCACCCACCTCCACCACAGTGATGGGCATGACATGAAGAGATCAAAAGCACTCCGGCGAGCCGTGTTAGCGTTAACATCAACGCTCGGAATGACGATCCCCGCGGTGGTCGTCGCGCAGTTGCCGGCCCAGGCGGCGGTGGCCTGCCGGGTGGACTACGCGGTGGCCTCGCAGTGGTCGGGCGGGTTCACCGGTAACGTCACCGTGCGCAATCTGGGTGACCCGGTCGACGGCTGGCGGCTGACCTGGAACTTCACCGCAGGCCAGCGGATCTCCCAGGCGTGGAACGCCACCGCCACGCAGAGCGGGACGGCGGTGACGGCCGTCGACGCCGGCTACAACGCCGCGATCCCCTCCGGCGGCAGCACCACGTTCGGCTTCAACGCCTCCTCGGGCACGGCCAACCCCGCCCCCGGCGACTTCGCGCTCAACGGCGTCGCCTGCACCGGCGCTCCGGCGACTCCCACCCCCACCGCGAGCCCGACGGCCAGCCCCACCGTGAGCCCGACGGTCAGCCCGACCCCGACCCCGACCCCGACGGGGCCGACGACTCCGCCGGCGTCCTACCCCGCTCCCGGCCGCGTCACGGGCGACATCGGCGTGCACGACCCCACGGTGGTCAGGCGGCCCGGCGGCGGTTACCTCATGGCCCACACCGGCGACAACGTCGCCCTGAAGACGTCCACCGACCGCGTCAACTGGCGCAACGCCGGAAGTGTCTTCCCCGGCGGCGCCCCCTGGACCACCCCCTACACCGGGGGTGCCCGCAACCTGTGGGCACCGGACATCTCCTACCACAACGGCCAGTACTACCTGTACTACTCCGCCTCCAGCTTCGGTTCCACCAACTCGGCGATCTTCCTGGCCACCAGCCCCACCGGGGCCTCGGGGTCCTGGACCGACCGGGGACTGGTCATCTCCACCACCGCCTCCAGCAACTACAACGCTATCGACCCCAACCTGATCGTCGACGACCAGGGCCGCTGGTGGATGTCCTTCGGCTCCTTCTGGTCCGGCATCAAGCTGATCGAGCTGGACCCGGCCACCGGCAAGCGCCTGAACACCACGGTCCGCAGCATCGCCGCCCGTCCCGGCAGCACCGCGATCGAGGCGCCGTTCATCGTCAAGCGCGGTGGTTACTACTACCAGTGGGTGTCCTTCGACCGGTGCTGCAACGGCGCCGCCAGCACCTACCGGGTCATGGTCGGCCGCTCCACCAGCGTCACCGGCCCCTACGTCGACCGCAACGGCGTCGCGATGACCTCCGGCGGCGGCACCCAGGTGCTGGCCGGGCACGGCTCGATCCACGGCCCGGGCCACCAGGCCGTCCTCGCCGACACCGACGGTGAGCTGCTGGTCTACCACTACTACGCCGACAACGGCGCCTCCCTTCTCGGTATCAACCGGATCGGCTACGACTCGGCCGGCTGGCCGTTCGTCTACTGACCCCGGCCCGTCAGGAGTGATCACCATGCGTCTTCTCCGAACACGCGCCATGGCGGCGGCCCTGCTTCTCGGCGCCGCCGTCGTCGTACCGGCCGCCACGGCCCAGGCGGCGGTGGCCTGCCGGGTGGACTACGCGGTGGCCTCGCAGTGGTCGGGCGGGTTCACCGGTAACGTCACCGTGCGCAATCTGGGTGACCCGGTCGACGGCTGGCGGCTGACCTGGAACTTCACCGCAGGCCAGCGGATCTCCCAGGCGTGGAACGCCACCGCCACGCAGAGCGGGACGGCGGTGACGGCCGTCGACGCCGGCTACAACGCCGCGATCCCCTCCGGCGGCAGCACCACGTTCGGCTTCAACGCCTCCTCGGGCACGGCCAACCCCGCCCCCGGCGACTTCGCGCTCAACGGCGTCGCCTGCACCGGCGCCACCCCCACCCCCACCCCCACGCCCACCCCGACCCCCACCGTGAGCCCGACGGCCAGCCCCAGCCCGTCACCGACCCCGACCACCGGCCCGCGCAACACCTTCACCAACCCGATCAAGACGCGAGGCCCGGACCCGTGGCTGACCCACCACGGGGGCTACTACTACCTGGCCACGACCACCTGGAACTCCACCATCACCATGCGCCGCTCCCGCACGCTGGGCGGGCTGGCGACCGCTCCCGACACCGTCGTGTTCGACCTGGCGGGCAGGGCGAACGGCTGCTGCAACATGTGGGCCCCGGAGTTCCACCTGCTGGACGGGCCCAACGGCAAGCGCTGGTACATGTACTACGTGGCCGGCCAGAACGTCGCCGACTTCAACCCCACCCAGCGGCTGCACGTCCTGGAGAGCGCGGGCACCGATCCCATGGGTCCGTACACCTTCAAGGCCGACCTGGGCGGCGACTGGCAGCTCGACGCCAGCGTCCTGCGGCACGGTGGCCGGCTGTACCTGATGGGCACCTACAACCCCGGCACCCAGAGCCTGTTCATCACCCCGCTGAGCAACCCCTGGACGATCGGCGGTTCCCGGGTCAGGCTCTCCTCGCCCACCTACGCCTGGGAGCGGCAGACCGCCGCGGTGGCCGAGGGGCCCGAACCGCTGTACCACAACGGCAAGACCTTCGTGATCTACTCCGCCAGCGCCTGCTGGGGCCCGGACTACAAGCTGGGCATGCTCACCCTCACCGGCGCCGACCCCCTCAACCCCGCCCACTGGACCAAGCACCCCACCCCGGTCTTCCAGCGCAGCGACGCCAACGGCGTCTACGCGCCCGGCCACAACGGGTTCTTCACGTCCCCCGACGGCACCGAGGACTGGATCGTCTACCACGCCAACAGCTCGGCGAGCGGCGGTTGCGACATGAACCGCAGCACCCGGGCCCAGAAGTTCACCTGGAACGCCGACGGCACGCCGAACTTCGGCACACCCGTCCGGCTCGGCACCACGCTGAACTCCCCCTCCGGGGAGCCGGCGAGCTGATCGGACGACGTCCGCGCGGGCCCCGTGCCGGCGCGGACGTCCCCGGCACCGCTCCGGACCCGATGGCGGGGCGAGGGCGCGGCGCGTCCGGTGCCCGACCGGCGCCGGACGCCGCCCCGCTCGCGGAACGCCGTCATCCGGGAGCGGGGCCAGGAACGACGATCCCCGACGAACCAACGGAACCACCATCTGATTGGGCCAGACATGAAACGTTTCATCCATCTGACACGGAGCCGCGCCGTGATCGGCGGCGCCGTGTGCGCGGTGCTGCTGGGAGGGGCCGTCGTCCAGGCGCCCGCCTCCGCGGCGGTGTCCTGCCGCGTCACCTACGAGATCGCCAGCCAGTGGGGCGGCGGCTTCGGCGCCAACGTGACGATCGACAATCTCGGTGACCCGGTCAACGGCTGGCGGCTGGCCTGGAACTTCACCGCAGGCCAGCAGATCTCCCAGGCGTGGAACGCCACCGCCACGCAGAGCGGGACGGCGGTGACGGCCGTCGACGCCGGCTACAACGCCGCCATCCCCTCCGGCGGCAGCGCCTCCTTCGGGTTCAACGCCTCCTGGAACGGGTCCAACCCCGCCCCGGCCTCCTTCTCCCTCAACGGCACGGTCTGCGACGGCGGCACCGCCTCGCCGACCCCGACGCCCACACCGACGCCCACCGTGTCGCCCACCGTCTCCCCGACCCCGACCCCGACGCCCACCCCCACCCCCACACCGACCCCGACGCCCCCGGCCGACGCCAAGCAGGCCGAGGACCTGGACCGTGGCCTGATCAGCGTGCGCTCCGGGTCCGGCAACCTGGTGTCCTGGCGGCTGCTGGGCACCGAGACCCGCGACACGTCGTTCAACGTGTACCGGGGCGGCACCCGCATCGCGAGCGTGACCAACTCCACCAACCACCTGGACTCCGGCGCCGCCGCCGACGCCTCCTACACGGTGCGGGCGGTCAGCGGCGGCAGCGAGGGCCCGGCGTCGGAGACCTCGCTGCGGTTCGGCAACGGCTACCTGGACGTGCCGATCACCCCGCCGTCCTCCGGACACCACGCCAGCGACGCCGCCCCCGCCGACCTGGACGGCGACGGCCGCCTGGACATCGTGCTGAAGTGGGAGGCCAACAACTCCAAGGACAACTCCCAGGCCGGCGTCACCGACCCGGTCTACGTCGACGGCGTCAGGCTGGACGGCACCCGGCTGTGGCGGATCAACCTGGGCCGCAACATCCGGGCCGGGGCGCACTACACCCAGTTCCAGGCCTACGACTACGACGGCGACGGCAGGGCCGAGGTCGCGATGAAGACCGCCGACGGCACCGTCGACGGCCGCGGCACCGTGATCGGCAACGCGAGCGCCGACCACCGCAACTCCGACGGTTACATCCTCACCGGGCCCGAGTACCTGACCATGTTCAACGGCCAGACCGGCGCCGCGATGTCCACGGTGAACTACGACCCGCCGCGCGGCAACGTCGGCTCCTGGGGAGACACCTACGGCAACCGGGTCGACCGGTTCCTGGCCGGCACCGCCTACCTCGACGGCCGGCGCCCCAGCCTGATCATGGCCCGCGGCTACTACACCCGCGCCGTGATCGCGGCCTGGGACTTCCGCAACGGCTCCCTCGTCAAGCGGTGGACCTTCGACTCCAACGCCTCCGGCAACGGCGGCTACGCGGGCCAGGGCAACCACTCCCTGAGCGTGGGCGACGTCGACGCCGACGGCAGGGACGAGATCCTGTACGGCGCCGCCGCCATCGACGACAACGGCCGCGGCCTGTGGAACACCGGCCTGGGCCACGGGGACGCCGGTCACCTGGGCGACCTCAACCCCTCCCGTCCGGGCCTGGAGTACGTGAAGATCTCCGAGTGGGCCGCCAGCCCCGGCCTGTACATGGTCGACGCCCGTACCGGGTCGAGGCTGTGGCAGACCGCCGCCAGCTCGGAGGAGGGCCCCGGGCGCGGGGTGGCCGCCGACATCTACGCGGGCAGCCCCGGCGCCGAGTCCTGGGCGGCGGGCGCCGGCCAGAACGGCCTGCGCAACACCGCGGGCACGGTCGTCGGCCGCCAGCCCTCCTCGGCCAACTTCCTGGCCTGGTGGGACGGCGACCCGTTGCGCGAGCTGCTGGACCAGACCCGGATCGACAAGTACGGCACCGGCGGCGAGACCCGGCTGCTGAGCGCCTCGGGGGTGCACTCCAACAACGGCACCAAGGCCACCCCGTCCCTGTCGGGTGACATCCTCGGCGACTGGCGTGAGGAGGTCATCTGGCCCACCACCGACAACCGGGCCCTGCGGATCTACGCCACGCCGCACGTGACCACCACGAAGATCCACACCCTGCTGCACGACCCGCAGTACCGGGTGGCGCTGGCCTGGCAGAACACCGCCTACAACCAGCCGCCGCACCCGAGCTTCTTCATCGGGAACGGCATGGCCACCCCGGCCCAGCCCAAGGTCTACCTCCGGTAGGACCCGGCACCGGGGGATCCGGGCCTGATCCCCCGGTGCCTTCCGGCGGGCGTCCCCTCCTGGTGGGAGGGGGCGCCCGAAGCGCGCGCCCGGTCCGGCCTCCCGGAGCCGGGCGCGCGTCTCACGGGGTCGCGCGTACAGGAAGCGTCACGGGGTCACGCGTACAGGAAGTAGTAGCGGTAACGGCTCTCCCACTCGCAGGAATAGTCGTCCCACCAGCCCTGGTCGGTGCCGCGGGTCCCGACCCGCTCGCACTCCGAGTGCTCCCTGAAGACGCCGGCCAGCGTCTCGGCGTGCGCCGGGGTGGCGCCGATCGTCAGTGTCGCTCCGAGGACCACGGCGGCCGAGACGAGAACAGCGCGGGTCTTTCGCATTCGTCCTCCTGTGAGTGGGGAGATCATGAAAGTGGACATTATCACTCACTGCGAGCCAGAAAGATTGTCAGGTCCCAATCGGCCGCGGTGCGGGGATGAAACTTTCATCGGTGTCGTCGAGGGCGGCGTGTGTTTCACGGACATTCACCGGTGGTAAAGACGGTGTGCGGCCTTCCGGAGTGATGTTCCGGTCGCTGTCCAATTCCATACGCGGCGTTCTTGAAATGCCTCGCAGGTGTGTATCCGGCTGCCTGTGCATGCCATGGATGATCTGTGCTTCTTCACGCTGTATGACGGGTAAAGTACGGTTCGTGCCGGTGTTTCTGGTCGGTCGAAACGATATGAAGAAACCTTTGACCGCCATCACCCGGGTGTCATATCGTCGCCCCGCCCATATCGATGTAAGTCGCGACACTCGAGCAGGACGTTGTTCTCGCAGGCGCTACGGTCGGCGGTACCGATCACGGCTGTCCCGGCACAGGAGAAGACACGGACGGTCACCGGGGAAGCGGCGATCATCCGACCGGAGTCGCCTCATGCAAGCTCGAATCCGTATGGCCATGACCGCCGTCATGGCGGTGACCATGCTGGCAGCCACCGCCGTGTCGACGGCCCTGGCGCCGCCGGCCCACGCCCAGGTGATAACCGACATCGCCTACGCACCCGCGCAACCGGCCGGGAGCAGGGGACACCTGCTGGACCTCCACCTGCCGTCCACCGGCATCACGCCCCGGCCGCTGATCATCTGGCACACCGGCTCGGCGTGGACGAGCGACGACGGCAAGGCCGGAGCGGACGCCATCGCGGCGATCTTCAACCCCCTGGGCTTCGCCGTGGCCGGCGTCAGCGTCCGGTCCAGCGCCCAGGCGATCTTCCCGGCCCAGGTGCACGACATCAAGGCGGCCATCCGCTGGCTGCGCGCGAACGCCGCCACCTACCAGCTCGACCCCAACCGGTTCGCGATCATGGGCGACTCCTCGGGAGGCTGGCTCACGGAGATGGCCACCCTGTCCGGCGGCGTGGCGGCGATGGAGGGCACCGTCGGCACGACCGGCGTCTCCAGCGCCGTGCAGGTGGGGATCGCCTTCTTCAGTCCCACCGACTTCCTGCAGATGAACGCGCAGAACCTGCCGACCGGCGGGCTCGACCACAACTCTCCCGCCTCCCCGGAGTCCCTCCTGGTCGGCTGCCCGATCCAGACCTGCCCGGCCACGGTGGCCCAGGCCAACCCGATGACCTACGCCGACGCGAAC
The DNA here is from genome assembly GCF_055586505.1 of Streptosporangium sp. NPDC050148. NCBI lineage: Bacteria > Bacillati > Actinomycetota > Actinomycetes > Streptosporangiales > Streptosporangiaceae > Streptosporangium > Streptosporangium sp. NPDC050148. The sequence continues at coordinate 33,797 of NZ_JBVJIA010000035.1, forward strand.
GACCCGCCGCTGATGTTCCTGCACGGCCAGGCCGACTTCCTGGTGCCGCACGGGCAGAGCGTCCTGCTCTACAACAGGATCAAGGCCCAGTGCGGCGACGCCACGTTCGTCTCGGTGCCCGGCGCGGACCACATGATGCCCCAGATCATGGACCCCGCCCAGTACGGCCTGCAGACCGTCCGCACCACCACCGACTGCGGCGAGACCGTCTCCACCGGAACGCTGAACCCCACCTGGGCCAACTTCACGACCTTCCTGCGCGGCGGGCTCAAGATGGGCAACGCCTGCGAGGTCACCTACACCACCGGCGTCTGGACCGGCGCCTTCAACGGCAGCGTGACGATCAAGAACACCGGCACGACCCCCGTCGACCGCTGGGTCCTGACCTGGACCTGGCCGGGCAACCAGCAGATCACCGGCGGCTGGAACGCCACGGTGACCCAGACCGGCACCCAGGTGACCGCCCGCGACGCCGGCCACAACTCCTACATCGGCCCCGGCTCCAGCCAGAGCTTCGGCTTCTCGGCGACCGCCACCGGGACGAACGGTATTCCGGCCCAGTTCAAACTCAACAACATCGTCTGCACGAGAGTGCCCTGACGCCGGTGGGGGGGGGGGGGGGGGGGGGGGGGGGGGGGGGGGGGGGGGGGGGGGGGGGGGGGGGGGGGGTGCTGGGCTGCTTCCTGTCCCATATCCCACGCGGGGGGAGAGAGAAGTACCGAAG
>NZ_JBVJIA010000035.1:34530-84444 GCF_055586505.1 Streptosporangium sp. NPDC050148
ACATGCGCATCCACCCCAAAAACACCCCATCTCCCCCACCCCCCCCCCCCCCCCCCCCCCCCCCCCCCCCCCCCCCCCCCCCCCCCCCCCCCCCCGGCGCCGTTCTCACATCGTCCTGACTCCTCGCCATTACATTCCCGGAAACCGCGGCGTGGAGCGGAAAGACGCATTTCCGGGGCCGACACGTTCCGTTGAATTCCGGCCACGGAATGTCACCTACCGGATTACCCGCGTTTATATTGCTTTCCCCGACGGGCCGCCTCTATTCTTGCCCGTGGCGGCTCGCCGGACTATTTCCCGTTGCTTTCATGCCCGGCCGGGGGTCGCCTGATATCCCGGCGCCCGAAATGAATCGGATGAGCCGCCTTCCGCTGCCCGAGGGGCGTTGTCCGGGATCGTCGATGAGTGAGGGGACGCGTGCGTACATCCAACATGTTCGTCAGGAGTCTCGGCGTATATGTGCCTGACAGTGTGAGCGTCGAACAGGCGGTTCGCGAGGGCTGGTACCCGGCCGAGGAGGTCGAGAGGTACCGGCAGATCGGCGCGGCGGTGGCCGGCGACATGCCCGCGCCCGAGATGGCGCGGCTCGCCGTCCTGGACGCGTACGACCGCTGGGGGGAGTCCTCCCCGAAGGAGCTCGACCTCCTGCTCTACCCGTCGGTCTGGCACCAGGGCCCGAACGGCTGGCAGCCCCAGCACTACCTGCAGATGCACCTGCTCGGCGGGAACGTTCCGGCGTTCGAGATCCGGAGCGGCTGCGTGGGGATGATCAGCTCGCTGGAGCTTGCGGCGAGCTACCTCCAGGCCGACGCCGGCCGGGAGACGGCCATGGTCGTCTCCTCGGACAACCACGGCACCCCGCTGGTGGACCGCTGGCGGATGACCCCCGGGGCGCTGATCGGCGACGCCGCGGCCGCGCTCCTCCTCGGCAAGGGGTACGGCATGGCCGAACTGCTGTCGGTGAACGCGACGGTGATCCCGGAGGCCGACGCGGTCAACGACGGCGCCTACCCGCTGTTCCCCCCGGACGCCACCGTCGGCAGGGGGCTGAGCTTCTCGGACCGGCACGAGGAGTTCCGCCAGCGGCTGCTCAAGGCCCAGGGGACCGGGATCCACCTGACGATCCAGAAGACGATGATGCAGCAGGTCGAACGGACCCTGGACGAGGCCGGGATCGAGCTCTCCGACATCACGAAGGTGGCCCTGCCGCACGGCCGCCGCGAGGACCTGGACGGGCAGATGTCCTGGCTGGGCATCGACGAGGACCAGACGACCTGGGACTACGGCAGGCGCGTGGGCCACTGCGGCGCGGTGGACCAGTTCATCGCCTTCGAGCACCTGATCGCGACCGGCGGGCTCGTGGCCGGCGACCACCTGCTCATGGTCGGGTTCGGCTCCGGCACGTCCGTCGCCGCGGCGGCGTTCAGGATCCTGGACACCTCGCCCGTCACGGCGGGGGCACGCGCATGACCGGTCTCACCCGCACGACCGGGCTCTCCCGGCGGCTGGTCGGCTTCATCCAGGACAACCTCGTCCAGGACGGCGACGACATCACGGTCGACGAGACGACCCCGCTCCTGGTGTCGGGCCTGCTGGACTCCCTGAGGACGGCACGGCTGCTGAACTTCCTCCGCAGGGACGTCGGCGTCCCGATCCCCGCCGCGAAGCTCGACCCCGACAACTTCCGGGACGTCGTGACCATCGTGGCGATGGTCGAAGAACTCGAATCCGTCTAGCCGGGGCGAGGACGAAGCATGCGGTACGCGGACACGTACATCGGCGGGGTGGGGGCCTTCGTCCCCCGGACCGTCGTCAGCGTCGAGAAGGCCGTCGCCAAGGGCTGGTACCCGGCCGAGGAGGCCGAGCTGCACAACCTGGGCGGGGCGGTCGTGGCCGGTGACGTACCGGCTCCGGAGATGGCCCTGCACGCGGCGCGGATCGCGCTCAAGCGCAGCGGGCGGGCGCCCGCCGACCTGGACCTGCTCCTGTACGCCTCGACGTGGCACCAGGGACCGGACGGCTGGCCCCCGCACTCCTACCTGCAGCGCCGGCTCGTCGGCGGGAACGTCCTGGCCACCGAGATCCGCCAGGGCTGCAACGGGATGTTCCTCGCCCTGGAACTCGCGGCCGGTCACCTGAGCGCCGTCCCCGGGCGGCAGGCCGCCCTGCTGGTCTCCTCCGACAACTACGGCACCCCGCTGATGGACCGGTGGCGGATGGGCCCCGGCTACATCGGCGGGGACGCCGCCGGCGCGCTCGTGCTCACCAGGCGGCCGGGGTTCGCGCGCCTGATGTCGGTCTGCACGACGACGGTGGCCGAGGCCGAGGAACTGCACCGGGGCAGCGAACCCCTGTTCCCCCCGGGCGTCACGGTCGGGCGGAAGATGAGCTTCGCGGCCAGGAACGAGCAGTTCCGGCAGCAGGTCATGCCCAGGGGCGAGGCCACCGCGGCACTGTTCACCATCCAGCGGGCGCTGATGGAGGTCGTCGAGCGCGTGCTGGACGAGAGCGGGATCAAGGCCGGCGACCTCACCCGGGTGGCGTTCATGAACTACTCCGAGGAGATCGTCGAACAGCGGTGCATGGCCATGCTCGACCTGCCCATGTCCCGCTCCACCTGGGACTACGGCCGCACCATCGGCCACTGCGGGGCCAGCGACCAGGTCCTCTCCCTCGACCACCTGCTCACGACCGGGCAGCTGGGTCCCGGCGACCACATGCTGATGCTCGGCACCGGGCCGGGAGTGACCGTCTCCGGTGCCGTGATCAAGATCATCGACAGGCCTCAGTGGGCCTGAACCGAAGGGAACGAACGCAGATGGCCGACACTCCGCGCGGAGTCCGGGTGGAGCCGGTGGCGGTGATCGGGATCGGGCTCCGCCTTCCCGGTGACGCCGGCTCACCGGACGAGTTCTGGGACCTGCTGCGCGCCGGCCGGAACACGACCGGGCCGCTGCCCGCCGAACGCTGGCGCCGGTACGAGAACCGCGGTCCCGAACACGCCGCCGCGCTGCGCGACGCCGTGCGCCACGGCAGCTTCCTGAGCGACGTCGAGGGCTTCGACGCGGAGTTCTTCGGCCTGTCGCCCCGCGAGGCCGAGCTGATGGACCCGCAGCAGCGGATCCTGATGGAGACCGCGTGGGAGGCCCTGGAGAACGCCGGCCTGCCGCCGCACGAGCTGGCCGGCACCGACGCCGGGGTGTTCATGGGGGTCTGCACCGCCGACTACGGGGGCCGCCTCCTGGAGGACCTGCCCCAGATCGAGGCGTGGACCGGGATCGGCGCCGCGACCTGCGCGGTCGCCAACCGCATCTCCTACTCCCTGGACCTGCGCGGCCCCAGCATGGCGGTCGACACCGCCTGCTCGGCGTCGCTGGTCGCGCTGCACCTGGCCGCGCAGAGCCTGCGGCTCGGCGAGAGCGACGTCGCCCTCGCCGGCGGCGTCAACCTGCTCCTCACCCCGGGCCAGACCCTCACGCTCGGCACGGCCGGAGCCCTGGCCCCCGACGGGCGGTCCAAGTCGTTCGACGCGTCGGCCGACGGCTACGGACGCGGCGAGGGCTGCGGCGTGATCGTGCTCAAGCGGCTGTCCGACGCGGAACGCGACGGCGACCGGGTCCTCGCGCTCGTCGTCGGCAGCGCCGTCAACCAGGACGGGCACACCAACGGCATCATGGCGCCGTGCGGGAAGGCCCAGGAACACGTGATGATCCGGGCCTGCCGGCAGGCGGGCGTCGCGCCGTCCACCGTCGACTACATCGAGGCGCACGGCACCGGGACCCGGCTCGGCGACCCGCTGGAGGCGGGCGCGCTGTCCTCGGTGTACGGCGCGGGGCGGCCCGCGGACGACCCGTGCCTCATCGGCTCGGTCAAGTCCAACATCGGCCACCTCGAAGGCGCCGCCGGCATCGCCGGCGTCATCAAGGCGGTCCTCGCCCTCCACCGCGGGGAGATCCCCCCGAGCGTGCTGACCGCCCTGAACCCGGCCGTGGAGTGGGAGACCTCGGGCCTGCGCGTGGTGACCGAGCGGTCGGACTGGCCGGAGCGCGACCACCCCCGCCGGGCGGGCGTCTCCAGCTTCGGCTACGGCGGCACGGTCGCGCACATCGTGCTCGAACAGGCGCCCCCGGCCCCGGAGGCGAACCGGGAGACGCCCCGGGACGAGACGACGGGGGAGCGGCTGTTCCCGCTGTCGGCCGCCTCCGAGCAGGCGCTGCGGCGGTACGCGGGCACGCTCGCCGACCGCCTCGGCGACGGGCTCGACCCGGCGTCGGCCGGGCACACGCTGGCACTGCGGCGCACCCACCTGTCCCGTCGCGCCGTCGTGGTCGCGGCGGACGCGGGCGAGCTCGCGGCCGGTCTGCGCAGGCTCGCCGACGACGCGCCGGCCGAGAACGTCCTGCTCGGCGACGTGCTGCCCGAACCCGGCCCCGGGCCGGTCTGGGTCTTCTCCGGGCAGGGCTGCCAGTGGCGCGGGATGGGCCGGGACCTGCTCGCCGTGCCGGAGTTCGCGTCCCTGGTCGACGAGGTGGAGCCGATCTTCGCCGAGGAGATCGGCTTCTCCCCACGGCAGGTCCTCGCCGACGGCGACCTCGACACCATCGACCGCGTGCAGACCATGATCTTCGTGATGCAGCTGGGCCTCGCCAGGCTCTGGAACACGTACGGGGTCGCTCCCAAGGCCGTCATCGGCCACTCCGTCGGCGAGATCGCGGCGGCCGTGACGGCCGGCGCGATGACCGTCGCCGACGGCGCCCGCCTGATCTGCCGCCGCTCCCGGCTGCTGCGCCGGGCCGAGGGCAAGGGCGCCATGGTGATGGTCGACCTGTCCTTCGAGGAGGCGGCGCACCGGCTGGCCGGCCGCGACGACCTGGTGGCCGCGATCGCGTCGGCCCCCGGCTCCACCGTGCTGTCCGGCGACGTCGCCGCCGTCGAGCAGGTGCTGGACGAGTGGCCGGTCGAGGGCATCGTGGTGCGGCGGGTGGCCTCCGACGTCGCCTTCCACAGCCCGCACATGGACCCCCTGGCCGTCGAACTGGCCGCCGCCGTCGCCGACCTGGAGTTCGGGGCGCCCCGCATCCCCATGTACACGACCGCGCTGGCCGACCCCCGGTCGGCGCCCGTCCTGGACGGCGCGTACTGGGCGGCCAACCTCCGCGACCCGGTGCGGCTGGTCGCGGCGACGACGGCCGCGGCGCAGGACGGCCACCGCGTGTTCCTGGAGATCTCCCCCCACCCCGTGGTGGCGCACTCGGTGACCGAGACGCTCTCGGAGAACGGGTACGAGGACGTGTTCGTCGGCACGTCGCTGCGCCGCAACCAGCCGGAGCGCCAAGCCCTCCTCGTCGCGCTGGGCACGGCGCACTGCCACGGCGTCGACGTGGACTGGAGCCGGCTGCAGCCGTCCGGCACCCTGGCCGACCTGCCGCCGTACGCCTGGCAGCACCGTCGCCACTGGCGCGAGTCCTACGCCGGGGACGACAACCGCGGGCACGACGTGAGCTCCCACACCCTGCTCGGAGCCGGGACCGCGCTGGCCGGGAGCCGGACCCGGGTGTGGCGGACCAGCGTGGAGGACGCCGACCGGCCCTACCCGGGCAGCCACACCCTCAACGGGGTCGAGATCGTGCCCGCCGCCGTGCTGGTCAACACGTTCCTGCACGCGGCCGAGGACGAGGACGTCACGCTCACCGACGTGGAGATGATGCATCCGCTGATGACCGCGGAACGCAGGCAGGTCCAGGTCGTGCACGAGCCCCCGGCACTGCGGCTCGCGGCCCGCACCCCGGCCGGCCCCGACGAGCCCGAACCCGCCTGGCTGGTGCACGTCACCGCGGACGTGGCCGCTCCGGGCCAGGCGAAGCCCGACGTGCTGCCGGACGACGGCTCCCTCGTCCCGGTCGACCCCGGGTTCGTGCACGGGCGGCTGGCCGCCGTCGGCGTGCCCTCGACGGGCTTCGACTGGACGATCGAGACGCTGCTCGGCGCGGACGGCGCGCTGCGGGCCACGGTACGCACCGGGGACCCCGACAGCTGGGCACCGGCGCTGGACGCGGCGATGTCCGTGGCGCCCTGCGTGTTCCCCGGCGATCCGGTGCTGCGCATGGTCGTGCACATCGACGAGGTGGTGCTGACCGGCACCCCGCCCTCGACGCTGATCATCGACGCGGCCGTGGACCCGGCCGCCGACGACACCGTCCGGGCGCTCCTGGCCGACGTGGACGGCCGGGTGGTGGGACACCTGGCGGGACTGCGCTATCCGGTGATCGACGCGCCCGCCCCGGCCGAGGAGGATCTCCGGGGGCCCGCGGAGTCGTTCGCCGGGGTGGCGCCCGAGGACCTGCGCGAGCGCGTCCTGCCCGAGATCCGCGCGGAGATCGCGGCCGTGATGAGGCTGGCACCGGAGGACCTGGCGGTCCGGCGTCCCCTGGTCGAGCAGGGGCTGGACTCGGTGATGACCGTCATGGTCCGGCGGCGCCTGGAGAAGCGCTTCGGCCGCCGCCTCCCCGCGACCCTGCTGTGGCAGCAGCCCACCATCTCCGCGATCGCGGACCACCTGGCCGGGCTGCTCGCGGCTCCGAGGCCGGACGCGGTGGCGAAGACCGTTCCCGAGAGCATGCCCGCGATCGGGGGCTGAGGCCGCGCCGGGCGGCCCGGGGGAGGACCTCCCCCGGGCCGCCCGGCGTGCTTTCCGGGGACGTGACGCCGGTTCCGCGCCCGCCGGGTGTGGCGGCGGTGTAGAGGTATGCGGCAGGTAGCGTGCAGACCGTCGTGCGGACGGGACATCGTCCCTAACGTCGCATGACATGCAGACAGTGGACGTACTGGTCGTGGGCGCGGGCCTGGCCGGCCTGCACACGGCGCGCCTGCTCGCCCGGCGGGGACTGGACGTGACGGTGATCGACCGCCGCAGGTCGCTCTCGGCGGGCATCCGCACGACAGGGATCTTCGTGCGCCGGACCCTCGACGACTTCGACCTGCCGGAGCACCTGCTGGGGCCGGGGGTACGGGACGTGCTGCTGTACCCGCCGTCGCGCCGGGCACCGGTCCGGCTCACCAGCGACCGGGACGAGTACCGCGTGGCCGACATGGCGGCCGTCTACCAGCACGCGCGCCGCACGGCGGAGTCGGCCGGGGCCCGGATCCTGCCGGGCGTACGCTACGTCGGCGCGTCGGCGGGCGTCGTGCGGTTCGCGGACGCGGAACCGATGAGGGCACGGTTCGTCGTCGGCGCGGACGGCGCCCGCTCCCGGGTGGCCCGGGACCTCGGCCTCGACGTCAACCGGCGCCTCCTCGTCGGCGCCGAGATCCTCTACCCGGTCGCGCCGGGCACCACCGTCCCGGCGTTCCACTGCGTGCTGGACCCCCGGATCGCTCCGGGGTACCTGGGATGGGTCATCGACGACGGCCGGCACGCGCACGTCGGCGTCGCGGGGTACCCGGACGCGATGCGCACCGGCGTCCGCCACCTGCTGGACGCCTTCGCCGCGGACGCGCCCGGCGGCGCACCACCGGCCGGGCCGGTCGAGCGCCGGGGCGGCCCGATCCCGGTCGGCGGCGTGCTGCGACGGCTGGCGTGTCCCGCCGGGCTGCTCGTCGGGGACGCGGCGGGCGCGGTGTCGCCGCTGACGGCCGGTGGGCTGGACCCCTGCCTGCGCATGTCCGAGCTGGCCGCGGCGGTCACCGCCGAGTACCTGCGCACCGGCGACCGGCGCGTGCTGAGCCGGTACGACGGGGACGCGCTGCGGGCCCGGTTCCGGGGCCGGCTGCTGCTGCGCCGCGCGTTCGCCGGAATCCGGTCGCCGGCCGCGGCGGAGGCGGCGGTGACCGTGCTGCGCGGTCGTGCCGGTCGTGCCCTGGCGGCGCGGATCCTGTTCGGCGACGGCTCGTTCCCCGACGTCGGCCCGCGGCCCGCGGCAGGAGCGCCGCGGGTCTCCCGCCGGTGAGCCGGCCGCGTCGGCGTCCGCCGACGCGGCCGATCCCCGTGTCGCGTGGCGACGCTTCCTCCGCCATCTCCGCTGGAAGGCGACGATCGACCGGAAGTCACCGTTGGACACGTCGTCTCGCGTCACACCTCGTCGGCGGGGCCGGTGATGCGGTACCCCACCCCGGGGGTCGTCGTGATGACCGGCGGGCTCCCCAGTTTGCGGCGAAGCCTTCCGACGGTGACGGCGACGGTGTTGGTGAACGGGTCGGCGTTCTCGTCCCAGACCTGTTCGAGCAGGTCCTCGGTGCTGAGGAAGGCGGGACCGGCGCGCAGCAGGGCCTCCAGGAGCGCGAACTCCTTGACCGACAGGTCGATCCTCCTGCCGTCGCGGGCGACCGTGCGGCGTACCGGGTCGAGCTCGATCCCGGCCGCGCGCAGGGTGCGCGGCCGGGCGGACGGACGGCGCCGGGCCAGGGCGTGGACGCGCAGGACCAGTTCGGGGAAGTGGAACGGTTTGGCGAGGTAGTCGTCGGCCCCCAGGGAGAGGCCGCTGACCCGGTCCCCCGGGGAGCCCGCGGCGGTCAGCATCAGGACCATCGCGCGCCCGTCCCGTTCGGCGATCATCCGGCAGAGGGTGTCGCCGTGGATCCCCGGCAGGTCACGGTCGAGGACCACCACGTCGTACGGGGTCAGGTCGAGTTTCGCGGCGGCCTCCAGGCCGTCGTGGGCCACGTCGACGGCCATGCCCTGGTCCCGCAGGCCCTCCGCCAGGACCTCGGCGAGCGAGCGCGCGTCCTCCACCACCAGGACCCTCACGCGCCGGCGTCTTCCGGTACGGGCGCCCGCGGCAGCGAGACGGTGACGCGCAGGCCGCCCTCGGGCCGGGCGTGCAGGTCCAGGACGCCGTCGTGGGCCTCGACGACGGCCGCGACGATCGACAGGCCCAGGCCGGAGCCGGTCTCGGAGCCGGTCCGGTCGGCGCCGAGCCGCCGGAAGGGCTCGGTGAGCCGGGCGACCTGCGCCGGGTCGAGGGGCGGCCCGCCGGTCTCCACGACCAGCCACGCCGAGCCGTCCCCCGTGCCGGCCCTTGAGCCGTTCCCCGTGCCGTGCTCGGTGCGGGTCCCGGTGCCGGTCTCCAGCCGGATCCGGCCGCCGCGCCGGTTGTGGACGACCGCGTTGTCGATCACGTTGTTCACCATGCGGGACAGCAGGGTCGGGTCGCCCCGGGTCCACGCGTCCTCCCCGGTACGGACCTCGACGGTCAGGTCCCTCTCCGCGACGTCGGCCGCGCGGGCGGCCAGCGCCTCGGACGCCAGGGTCGCGAGCGAGACCGGGACGCGGTCGCGGAACTCGCCGTGCCGCGCGCGGGCGAGGTCGAGGAAGCTCTCCAGAAGGCCGTCCACCCGGTCGAGCTCGGTGCGCAGCCGGTCGGCGAGCGCCAGCGTCTGCGGTGGCACCGGCCGCGGCTTGGCCACGGCCACGTCCAGCGACGCCCGCATGGTCGTCAGCGGCGTCCGCAGCTCGTGGGAGGCGTCGGCGACGAACCGGCGCTGGGCGGCGAAGGACGCCTCCAGGCGTTCCAGCAGCTCGTCGATGGTGTCCGCGAGGTCCTTCACCTCGTCGGCCGGGCCCGGCACGGCCAGCCGCTCGTGCAGGTTGTCGGCGGAGATCCGCCGCGTCGCAGCGGTGATCGTCCGCAACGGACGCAGCACCCGGCCGGCCACGAACCTGCCCAGCAGGACCGAGATCACCGCCATCACGACCAGCGCGACCACCGAGCCCACCAGGAGCCGGCGCGACTGGATCGCCTGGGCGTCCATAAGCTGCGCCTCGAGCCGGTGGACGCGCTCCTGGGCGAGGCCGGGCCACGGTGCGCCAGGGCCCTGACCGGGCGCGGGCTCGCTCACCCTGACGGTGGCCAGCAGGTTGGTGAGGACCAGCAGCCCCAGGCCGGACGCGAGGAACAGCGCGGCGTACAGGACGGTGAAACGCTGGCCCGCCGTCCGCCTCGGTGACGCGGGGCGTCGCGGCTTGCTCATCGGTTCTCTCCCGTTCGCGTGCGGACCTCCAGGATGCGCCGCCCCGCCTAACAGCGATGTGACAGCACCGGTTCGGCCCGTGTCACGGCCGGTTCCGTAGAACCGGACCCATGCCGGAATCCACTGAAGACACCGCCGGGCCGCCCCTGACCGTACGCGTGCGACGGGAATGGGGGAAGTTCCGCACCCGGGGCCGGACGGCCGCCATGGCGTCCGCGATCCTCGTCACCGTCCTGCTCGGAGTGCTCTCCGCGATCGCGGCGAGCCTCGGCACCTCCTGCACCGCCGGTCCGGTGGAGGTCCCCTGCCCCGCCGATCCGGTCGGGCCGCACGGCCGGGCGGTGAGCGACACGTCCTACCTCGTCCACCGGACCCTGGGCAGGAACGGCGACATCACCGTCCGCCTGACGTCCATGACGGGCGTCATCACCTACCCGCCGCCCGACCACGACGAGATCGTCCCCGGTCTCGTCCCCTGGGCGAAGGCCGGCGTCATCATCAAGGACGGCACCGCGCGGGGCTCCTCCTACGCGGCGCTGATGCTCACCGGCGCGCACGGCGTGCGGATGCAGCACGACTACGTCCACGACACGGCCGGGCGCCCGGGCGGCGTCTCGCCGCGGGCACCGCGCTGGCTGCGGCTGACCCGCTCCGGCGACACCGTCACCGGCCACGAGTCGGCCGACGGCACGCGGTGGACGAAGGTCGGCACCGCCCGCCTCGCCGCGCTGCCCGAGACGGTACGGGTCGGGCTCTTCGTCGCGTCCCCGGGGGACGTGACCCTCACCCCCGTCGCCCTCGGCGCGAGTCTTCAGGCGTCGCGCTTCACCCAGGCCACCGCCGTCTTCGACCACGTCAGCGTGCGGGGCGGCACGTCCACCGGCGGATGGAGCCACGGCAGCGTGGGCGAGATGGGGCACACCGACTGGGAGAGGCACCACCGGCCGCCCGGTCTCGTCGAGTCGGACGGCACGTTCACCGTCACCGGAACCGGCGACATCGGGCCGATCGGCACCGCGCCGGGTCACGCCGTGGAGGGCTCCCTCGCGGGCCTGGTCGTCGGCCTGGTCATCGTGATGGTGGTGGCCGTGCGGTTCATGACCGCCGAGTACCGGCCGGGCGTGGCGGGTGGCGCAGCCGGTGGCGTGACGGGTGGCGCGGCCGACGACGTGAGGGGTGGCGCGGCCGGTGGGGCGGCGCCCGCCTTCCGTACGGCCGTGGCGAAGGCCGTCGTGACGGCAGCGGTCACCTTCGCGGCCGGGCTGGTCGCCTCGGCGGCCGTGGTGGCGGCCGGCCCGCGGATCCTGCGCGCGGGCGGTCTCGGCGTCCTTCCGGTGCCGGTCCTCACCGAGCTGCGGGTCGTCGCCGGTGCCGCCGCGCTGCTCGCGGTCGCCGCCGTGCTCGCGCTCGCTCTCGGCGCGCTGTTACGGCGGACCTGGGCGGCGATCCTCGTCGCGATCTCGACGGTCGTCCTGCCGTACGTCCTGGCGGTCCTGCCGATCCTGCCCGACGACGTGGCCAGGTGGCTGCTGCGCCTCACCCCGGCCGCGGGCTTCGCCGTCTACCGGACCGCCCGCGAGTACCCGCAGGTGATCGCCCACTACGCGCCGTCGGCGGGCTACCCCCCGCTTCCCTGGTGGGCCGGGTTCGGCGTGCTCTGCGGCTACGCCGTCGCCGTCCTCGCCCTGGTCCGCCTGCGGTCACGCCGCCGCGACGGCGAGCGATCACCCCGGTGACCGGACGGGGCGACGCCGTCTGCTTCGCGCGCTCCCCTGAGACGTCCGGGCCATCGGCGAAAGCCCCCGGCGACGCGTGATCACCATGATCACGCGTCACCGGGGGCCTCCATGCCGCCGTGCCGCGCCGTCCACGCCATATCCGGCCCGGCGTACCCGGTGGCCTCAGCCGGACGCCCGCTGCCGCAGGTTCGCGGAAATCCGGGACCTCATAAGAAGCCCGGGTGCGTCACCCGGTGTAGTTCTTCCCCGGGGGCCTGCCGGGGAGCGGCTTGGCGATGAGGGCGACCGGGACGAAGAAGCAGATCTGGCCGATCGCCATGACGAGCGTCCAGAGCGCCTTGTCGTCGTAGCAGGCGGACGCCCTGGCGTACAGCTCGTCGGGGACGCGCTCACCGGACGGGTTCGGGGTCAGGACGGCCTCCACGAGCTCCAGCGCGACCCGTTCGGCGTCGGTGAAGTAGGGGGCGTCCCGCCACGACGCCACGGCGGTGATGCGCTCCTCCGTCTCCCCGGCCTTGCGGAGAAGGCCGGTCTGCCGGACGGTGTGGTACGTGCTGCCGACGATCTGCCCGGCGCGCAGGTGCACCAGGCCGACGGTGGTCTGCGGGATCGCGCCGTTCCGGGTGGCCGTGGTCATGCCCGCGGCGATCGTCATCAGGTCGGGAAAGAACCGGGCGGGGTCGGGCAGGCGGGACCGGAGGTCGTCCTGGCCGGCCGTCGTGGGTGTGGACATCGGAGGTGTTCCCTTTCTCGATTTCGGTGGTGTTCTCGGGACGTACGGCCCGGTGCGGCCGGCCCCCGTCGTGAAGCGGCCGCCCGTGGAGGAGGATGAGGCGATCCGTGCCGGAGTCGCAGGGCTCCTCCGCGTACCGGACCGTGTCCCGGGAGTCCGACGACACGACCGCCGGGAATGTGAGGTGACGCGCCGGCCTCACGGTTCGGCGCGCTGTCTCGTCGATCCGGTGAGCACCGCCGCACCGAGGGAGCCGACGAGACCATGACCGCCCCGTACGAGCCGGGCCGCACCCACCCCGATCCGAGCCTGAACGCGATCATCAGCGAGCGGCGTCACCTGATCAACCTCGCCTACCGGCTCCTCGGCACCCTGGCCGACGCCGAGGACGTCGTCCAGGAGACCTACGCCCGCTGGTACGCCATGTCCCGGCCGCAGCAGGAGGCCATACGCTCCCCGGGCGCCTGGCTGACGACGGTCGCCGGCCGCATCTGCCTGGACCTGCTCGGCTCGGCGCGGGCCCGGCGGGAGAGCTACGTGGGCGAGTGGATCCCCGAGCCGCTGCCCGACCGCACGGAGTGGACCGGCGGGAGGCCGGGCGGCGTCTCGGCCGATCCGGCCGACCGCGTCACCCTCGACGAGTCGGTCAACATGGCCTTCCTCGTCGTGCTGGAGTCGATGACCCCGGCCGAGCGGGTCGCGTTCGTCCTGCACGACGTCTTCCGCTACTCCTTCGCCGAGGTGGCCGAGATCGTCGGCCGTACGCCGGCGGCGTGCCGCCAGCTGGCCTCCTCGGCCCGGCGCCGCATCCGCGCGTCCCAGGCCCTCCCGGCCCCGGCGGCCGGGCGCGCCGACGTCGTCAGGGACTTCAAGCGGGCCTGGGAGGCCAAGGACATCGGCGCCCTCATCGGCCTGCTCGCCCCCGGGGCCACGATGGTCTCCGACGGTGGCGGGCTCGCCAGCACCGCGCCCCACCCGATCGAGGGCGGCGAGCGGATCGCCCGCTACGCCCTGACCATCGCCGCCGTGGCGCCCGGCCTGACGATCCTGGAGCGGACGGTCAACGGCCAGCCCGGCCTGGTGGCCCAGCGGGACGGCGCCGTCACGGCGGTGATGGCGTTCGAGGTCGTCGACGACCGGATCACCCACATCTGGGCGGTACGCAATCCCGACAAGCTCCGGCCCTGGACGGACGGGTGACGGCACCGGGGCCGTCCCGGGCACCCGGCCGTCACGACCTGTGACGCTCCGCGACGGGACGCGGATCCACCTCACATTTCCGGTGGTCGTGTCGTCGGAACGCTGAGACACCGTCCGGCGCGCGGAAGGGCGTCGCGGTCGTCGCCGTCCTCACCCGTTCCGCAGCCCTCAAGGAGTCACCCGTGTTCCTGCGCGTCGCGATCGTCCTGCAGACCGTCGCCCTCTTCGCCGCGCCGATCACCGCCGGCCTGATGCTGTCCTGGCCCAACGGGCACGTGCTGCACAGCGCCTCGTCGTACGCGGTGTTCGTCGTGGCGCTGCTGCATCTGGGCACCGCGGTCCTGGTGTGGCGGCCGGGCGGCGGCTCGCCCAGGCCCATCCTGTACGCGGCCGGGTTCCTGGCGCTCACGCTGACGCAGGTCGCGCTGGGTCTCGCGCGTCTGACGGCCCTGCACGTCCCGCTGGGCGCCCTGCTGTTCGGCCTGAGCCTCCTCCAGCTCGACCGGGTCCTGGCCCTCCGCCGCGCCGGTGGAGCACCCGGCGGGACCGGGGGCGGAGACGCCGAGCGGGGGGTCAGCGCCCGGAACCCTCGGTGACCCTGGGCAGGTCCTGCCAGGAGGTGCCCGGGGACGGGGCCGCCGCGCAGACGACGTAGTGGTGCGGGGCCATGGCCGACATACGGCCGGGGAGCAGGCCCAGGCAGGCGGAGTGCAGCGCCGCAGGGGTGGTGGCGGCCGTCGTGAAGCACACCAGCCGGTGCCCGAGCCGTTCGTCGGCCTCGGCGACGACGGCCGTCTCGGCGGTGGGGGCCGTCCCGTCGCCGCCGGTCAGCCGAGCGAGCGCGTCCGCCGTCAGGCGCCCGACCTCGGGCAGGTGGACCCAGCAGCCGTCGACCGGCAGCCAGCCGTCGTCCCGGGGGACCGGGACGACACCGGTGAGGGCGGTCAGCTCGGACCGCGGCACGTCCCGGTCGCCCGCCTCGATGAGCAGCCGGGCGATCCCCTCGCCGAGGGCCAGCGCGTCGCCGCGGGGCAGGCAGCGCGGATCGGCCCACAGGGTGACGTCGAGCTCGCCGTGCGTCCGGTGGACCCAGAGCGAGGTGCGCGTGGGCAGGACGGCCGGTGGGAGCCACACCGAGTGGACGTCCTCGCCGCCCCGGACGGCCCGCGGGCCCCGGCCGGGGACGCTCATGTCGTTGAACACGATGTCGCGCGCGAAGAACAGGCCGCGCTCCCGCTGGACGTCCTCCATGATCCGGATGAGGGCGTCCGCGTCGAACCGGCTGTTCTGGTACGCGGTCATCGTCGCCGAGCGCGCGCCGCGCAGCACGGCGTCGAAGCCGTCCGCGCCGGTCTCCACGGGGATCAGCGCGTCCTGGGCGAGCGGCCCGACGTACTCGCGCAGCTCGGGCCGGAACCGGTTCGCCGAGATGGACAGCACGACGACCGTCCGCTGGCGGGCCCGTACCCCGGCGAGCGCCGCCAGGGCCGCGAGCACCGCCGCCGACGGGCTCGCCCCGGTACGCGCGGAGATCCGCCCCAGCGCCCCGGCCGCGGGGACCGAGCGCACGCGCAGCCGGGGGAGCAGCCAGTCCGTCTCGCCGTCCACCGGGACCGTCAGCGTGGACCGGGGCACCGCGCGCAGGTGGCGCTCCCAGTAGCGGAGCGCCGACTCGGCGCGTCGCAGGCCGGCCGGGGTGCGCTCGGCCGCCACGACGTCGAGCGGCTGCGGCGCGGTCACCGGCGCGAGCGGCTTGCCGAGGAGGAGCTCGTCCCACTCGGTGAGCACCACGGCCAGCCCGGCCGCGTCCATGGCGCTGTGCGTGGTCACCAGGACGACCTGTCGCGGTACGCCGCCTGAGGCGATCACGGCGACCCGGAGGGGGATCTCCGTGTCCAGCGCGAAGCGCGTGCCCTGGAGACGCCGCGCGACCTCCTCGGCGAGGTCGCTCTCGCACGTCCCGGCGTCTTCCGGCACGGCCGGGGAAAGGCCGGTGTCGTGGACCTCGACGGTCACCTCCCCGGCGGCCAGGACCCGCTGGAGGCCGTCGTGGAAGGTCGTGCGCAGGGACTCGTGCCGGGTCACCAGCCGGCGCACGGCCTCGGTGACCACGGCGAGCGTGGTGCCCGGCTGGACGGCGCGTACGACGCGGTAGTTCATGTGCTCGGGCGGGTCGGTGAGCATGCAGCGGACCATGTTGGCCTGGCCCGTCGTCAACGGGCCGTGGCGGGCCGTCAGGCCGGAGAAGCACGCGGTGCGGGAACGGTCCAGCGGATCGGGCCGGTGGAGGGACCGGAACCGTTCCGGTCCGGACGAGAGCGGTTGTGCCACGGGAAGCCACCAGACCGAAGGGTTCATTATTGGAAAGTTTGCTTACAGTTTCGGGGGTGGTGTCAGTGAATCATGTCCGCGGGAGACGCGACAAGCCTTGCCCGGCCCGGTTCTCGCGCCTTTCCCGTCCGGCTCCCGGCCGCGAGGACGCGTTCCCGGTACGGGACGCCGGCGCGGTTCCCGGCACCGGGAGGGGAGGGCCTCCCGGTGGTCCCGCGTCCCCGGGGTGTACCTGGCCACACCCGGGTGTGCACGTAGCCCGATGTCGGCGGCGCACCGGACCTCCTACCGTTGTCCCCGGAGGCGACCGGTGTTCCGGGCGCCCCTCGGACCGGGTGGCGATGGACCTCACGCCGTCCGCCGTCGATCCATCGGCACAGGGAGCGGTCAGCGTGACGGAGCATTCGGACGACGGGCACGCGTACCGGGCGGCACCGGGGACCTATCGCGTGGACCCGGACGCGACGACGGTCCGGTTCGCGACACGCGCGGTGTTCGGCCTGCTGCCGGTACGAGGATCCTTCGCGGTCGACCACGGCCGGATCGTGGTCACCGAGGGCGTCGGCGACTCCACCGTGGACGTGGTGATCCGGGCGGCCGGGTTCGAGAGCGGCGACCCGCGGCGCGACGAGCACGTCCGCTCCTCCGACTACCTCGACGCCGCCGCGTACCCCGAGATCGTCTTCCGCGGCCGGGAGGTCGAACGCTCCGACGGGGGCGCCTTTGTGCGGGGGACGCTGACCGTGCGGGACGTGACCCGGCCGACGGTCCTGAGCATCGGCCACCTCACCACCGGCGACCGGTGCCTGAGGGCGCGGGCCACGACGGACATCGACAGGTACGCCTTCGGCCTGACCAGGGCGAAGGGCATGACCGGCCGCCGTCTCGGCATCACGATCGAGGTCGTCGCCCTGCTGGAGGAGGCGTGAGCCCGGCCGGGACGTGGGACTCGATCACCGGCGGGGACGAAGGGGAAAGGGGAGATCCACTCCTTTCCACTCTCAACGTATAGCGCACCGGGGGGCTTGCGGCAAGCCCCCGGTCGTGCCGCAGAATCGTCGGCCGAAGCCGTAACCTGCGGAAACGAGGATCACGACGTGCGTATGGTGTTGCCGGCACACAGGCCGGAGTCGGACGCGCCGGAGCGGGGGACGGTGGGGTCCGAGAGCGCGTTCGACCTTCCCGCCCACCTTGCCCCCAAGGCGGACCCGGCGCTGATCGCCGGTGACGAGCGGCACTTCGCGGCCATCGCGGAGAGCCTTGAGCGGTCGATCGCCGACCTGTCCGACCGCCTCGACGCCGAGCGCAGGTCGCCCGGCGGCAAGGGCCGGCAGGCGATGGACCGGGACCTGGAGATCCACCGGCTGGCCTCGCGCCTGCGCGCGCTGCGCCGCTTCGGCCTGGACCTCTGCCTCGGCCACATGGTCGCCGCGGACGACCCCGAACCCGTCTACATCGGACGGCTCGGACTCACCGACAGTGCGGGCCGCCGGCTGCTGCTCGACTGGCGGTCCCCCGCGGCGGAGCCGTTCTTCGGGGCCACCCACGCCGACCCGATGGGGCTGGTGAGCCGCCGCAGGTACCGCTGGACCCGTGGCCGGATCAACGACTACTGGGACGAGGTGTTCACCGCGGACGGCCTGGCCGGGCATGCCGCGCTCGACGACCGGTCCGCCTTCATCGCCGGCCTGGGCGCCGACCGGTCGGCCAGGATGCGCGACGTGCTCGGCACCATCCAGGCCGACCAGGACGCCGTCATCCGCGCGGGATCGCGCGGCGCCCTCGTCGTCGACGGCGGCCCGGGTACGGGCAAGACCGTCGTCGCGCTGCACCGCGCCGCCTACCTCCTCTACTCCGACCCCCGCCTCGGCCGCCGCCGGGGCGGCGTGCTGTTCGTCGGCCCGCACCAGCCCTACCTGGCCTACGTGGCCGACGTCCTTCCCAGCCTGGGGGAGGAGGGCGTGCAGACCTGCACCCTGCGGGACCTCGTCGCCGAGGGAGCCTCGGCGGGCGTCGAGACCGACCCGGAGGTGGCCCGCCTGAAGGCGTCCGCGGACCTGGTGAAGGCGATCGAGCCGGCCGTCAGGTTCTACGAGAACCCGCCCACCAAGGGGATGACGATCACGACGGACCGGTCCGAGGTCTGGCTGAGCGCCGACGACTGGGCCGAGGCGTTCGAGGCACCGGAACCCGGTACCCCGCACAACGAGGCGCGCGGCCGCATCTGGGAGGAGCTGCTCACGATCGTGGCGGACAAGCACGACGGCGAGGTCTCGCCCGGCCTGCTCCGCACGTCGCTGTCGGCGGACAGGGAACTGCTGGCGACCTTCAACCGCGCGTGGCCGCTGATCGAGGCGGCCGACCTCGTCGGAGACCTGTGGACGGTCCCCGCCTACCTGCGGATGTGCGCTCCCTGGCTGGACGTCGACGACGTCCGGCGGCTGCAGCGCGAGGACGCCCAGGCCTGGACGGTGTCCGACCTGCCGCTCCTGGACGCGGCACGGCAGCGGCTCGGCGACCCGGAGGCGTCACGACGCGAGCGCCGCCGTGAGGCCTCCCTCGCCGCCGAGCGCGAGCGTATGTCCACGGTCGTCGACGCCCTGCTCGACGCCGACGACGACGGTGAGGGCGTGGTGACGATGCTGCACGGACAGGACCTCAAGGACGCCCTGGTCGACGAGGCCGCGTCGCCCGGCGTCGAACCGGACCTGCTCGCCGGCCCGTTCGCGCACATCGTCGTGGACGAGGCCCAGGAGCTGACCGACGCGGAGTGGCAGATGCTGCTGCTGCGCTGCCCGTCCCGGAGCTTCACCGTCGTCGGGGACCGCGCCCAGGCCAGGCACGGGTTCACGGAGTCGTGGGAGGAACGGCTCCGGCGGGTCGGGCTGGACCGGATCCGGCCGGCTCGCCTGAGCGTCAACTACCGGACGCCGGAAGAGATCATGGCGGAGGCCGAGCCGGTCATCCGGGCCGTGATCCCGGACGCCAACGTGCCGACCTCCATCCGCAGCGGGGGCGTCCCCGTCGAGCACGGATCCGTTTCGGAGCTGGACTCGATCCTCGGCACCTGGCTCGCCGAGCAGGTCGACGGGGTCGCCTGCGTCATCGGCGATCCCGCGTTCCGGGCGACGTCGCGTGTCCGGTCGCTGACCCCGGAACTGGCGAAGGGGCTGGAGTTCGACCTGGTCGTCCTCGTCGACCCGGAGGCGTTCGGCACGGGCGTCGAGGGAGCGGTCGACCGCTACGTCGCCATGACCCGGGCGACCCGGCGGCTCGTCGTCCTCACGAGCCTCTGACACCGGTCGCGACCTCGCCGGGCCCGTACGGGAGGGATCGGTCACCGTCCCGTGGTGGAGAGCTCGCGCGTCCGCCGGAGTTCAGCCGGGAGGGTCGCCGGGGCTCGCCGGGGCGCCGGAGCGCTCGACCACGTCGACCGCGGCGGCGGCGAGGGCCAGCACGGGGAAGATCGCGTGCGGCGGCACCCGGTAGACCCCTCGCTCGGGCTGCTCGACCAGCCCGGCCGAGGCGAGGGTCTTGAGGTGGTGGTACAGCTGGCCGGGCGAGGCGAGGGCCAGCTCGGCCTGCAGGTCGGCGACCTGTTTGGGCCCGGCGACCAGCGACTGAAGGATCTCGAAGCGCGCCGGATGCCCGGCGGCGGCCAGCACCGCGGCCAGCGGCCCGGCCGGCTGCCGAAGCAGCCGGCCGGGGCTGCGGGCCATCTCCCACACCCAGTGGTAGCCGCCGATCATGGCCTGACCGCCGTAGGTGATCAGGCCGGTGTCGTCGCCCGCCACCGCCGGCGGGGAAGCGGCGAGTGCGGCCTCAAGGGCGGCGACCCGGGCCTCGAGGTCCTGGAACCGGTCGTCGGCACTGGTCAGGGTCGCCTCACTTCAACGCTGCGCGGACTCTCGCGAGGAAGGCGGGATCCGTCGCCATTCGTACGATGAACTGCTGATGAGCATAGCTGCGCACCCCCGAGTACCAGGTCTCCTCGGGCAGGCGCCGCAGGGCGAGGACGGTCTCGCGCGGCTTCTCACCTGGCCGGACGGTGTACATGGCCTCGCTGATGACACCGGGCAGCGCGCCGCCCTTGGTGCCGATGAGGAGCTTGTCCGGGTCGGCGCCGGGCTGGCGCATCGGCCACTCCAGGTGCCGGCTCGCGATCCTGTCCTTCCGGAGCCCGGCGAGCACCCGGCGCAGGACGCCAGGTTCGACGCGGGCCACGGTCTCGGCCCAGTCGGCCTGCCGGGCGAAGTCGGGAAGCGTGAGCCGCACCTGCTCACCGGCCTTGACGTACCTCTTCAGGCAGGCGTCGGCGGACAGCGTGCAGCCGCCGAAGGCGCGCAGCATCGCGCCGTTGAGGGTGCCGACGCGCGTCTGCGCGACCTTGCGCAGCGCGCCGGGGCCGAGGCGGTCGCGCAGCAGGTCGGCGGCGGCGTTGTCGCTCTCCTGGATCATGGCGGAGACGACCTGGTCGAGGGTGACGCTCGCACCGGGCTTGAGCCGCTTGAGCGCCGCCTCGTGGGCGCCGCCGTCGGTGCCGGGCAGGTGGTAGGCGTTCCACAGGGCCACCGGGACGCGCTCGCCCCGCTTGACCTTGCCCTTGCGGACGGCGTCGGCGTAGGCGGCGAGATGGGTGATCTTGAAGGTCGACGCCACGGGGGCGAGGCGATCGGCGTTGTGGCTGATGCCCCGGGTCACCAGTGCGACGTCGTCGGGGTGGGCGCTGATGTAGGCGAGTACGGCCTCAACGTCCTTGAGGTCGGCGGGGGCGGGGGCGGCGGCGACGCCGGTCGTCGGGGCCGCCAGCGCTGCGGTCAGGAGCATGCTGAGGATTGATGACATACCTCCAGTTAACCATAAATCCGAAATTTCGGAATAACGATTTTTCGACGACACGCTCGGCGGGGGTGGGGGTGAGGGGTTGGGCTGGGGACGGTGGGCGAGAAAAGATGATCGACCTCGTCTTTGTCCCGCTATACCATGACGTGGTCGTCGCAGCTGCGAGGGAGGGCTCATGCGTCCTGGCGTTCCGGTCGTGCGAATCACCGTCACCCTGCTCGCGGCGCTGGCCGCCGGCCTCTTCCCCGCGAGCACCGCTCACGCGCAGCCGGACGCCCCGGACGTCCCAGCGGCCCTGGATGTCCCGGGTACTCCGGGCGCTCCGGGCCTGAAGATCAAGGAGAGCCGGTTCCACGTCAAGGCGACCGGCCCGGGATTCGTGCTGAAGCTGTCGCCGCGCGGGCTCGACGTGCGCATCGACGAGGAGAGGTTCGGAGACCCCGCCACCGGCAACCCGATCGAGCGGCAGACGATCGACCTCACCGGCCGCACGCTGCGCCCCTTCGAGTGCGAGAACGGCACGTACACGATCAAGACGGGGACCTTCGAGCGCACCTACCGGATCTCGCAGCTCGCCAGGCGGCCGCTCCCGTACACCGAGGGGTTCGCCACCGGCTCGCCGGGCATCTTCACCCCGTTCGTCGGCGAGATCGAGGGGACCGCGACCGACGCCGACGGCCGGACGGTGCGCTTCCTGATCTCGGACCTGGTGCAGGAGGTCCTCACCGAGGACGGCTTCTCCGCCACCGCGCCGATCCACGGCTTCTTCGTCGACGAACGGGGCCGGGTGCGCGACCGTATCTCGCTCGTCGGGCGCTTCAACGCCGGTCCCGACGGCCGGAACGCCGTCCACGGGATCGAGGACCGGGGCACCTGCCGTCAGATCGCCGACCTCCCCTTCGGTCCGGGCAGCGAGCGGGCGGTGGTGACGGGACCGTTCTTCGTGCTCCCGTTCAGCTCGCCCGTGACGGTGCCCAGGGGCCACTGAGCCCTCCCGTCGCGCGAGCCGGCCGTCCCGGAGTCCTGGCGCGGGGGCCGCTGACCCTGATCAGGGGCTGCTGACCCGGATCGGGGACCACTGACCCTGATCGGGGACCACTGACCCCGATCGGGGACGCGGTCCGTCGTCCGGCGCCCGTCACGCGAGGCCCACGCCGGGGGCTGCGGACGCCCGCGGGGCCTCGCGGCCTGAACCTTTCTCCCTCCGGCTCCCGCGCACCTGCGGTTCGTCCGGATTTCAGTCCTCACCGTTGACACCTTTTGACAGCGGCCGCTAATGTCGAAGGACGCGGAAAGCGCTTTCCGTCAGCGTCGTCAGAGAAGGGCTTTCCGGCGTACCGCCCTCGGCGTTCCTTCCTTCGCCGTGGTGGCGGCACGTCGCAGCACCTCGCCGATCCCGTGCCGTCCCGCGCGGATTCGTGGCCTCTACCCGGTCCAAGGGAGGTCCGACATGGACATACCCACGCCTTCCCGCGCCCGCCGTCCCATGTCCGGCCCGGACGCGCGCACGTCCGCGCCGTCCACATGACGGCCGGTGAACCCTTCGCCCACGGCATCGACCGCACCGAGAAGAACGCACCGAGATAGAACGCACCCGGCATCCGAGAACAAAGGTGAGACGAGCATGAGACGAGCAGTCGCATTGCGGCTTCAGGCGGCGCTGGCCACGGCGGCCGTGGCGGCCGTGGCAGGGGTGGCCCTGCCGGCGATCCAGGCGTCGGCGGCGGTCGGCGGTGTCACCGGCTTCGCGAGCGTCAACGGCGGGACCACCGGTGGCGCGGGCGGGCAGACGGTCAGGGCCACCACGGGAACCGCGATCCACGCGGCCCTGTGCGGCCGGGCCAGCAGCAGCACCCCGATCACCATCCAGGTGGAGGGGACCATCAACCACGGCAACACCACCAAGGTGTCGGGGTCGAGCTGCAACACCGCCGCCGGCCTGATCGAGCTCAAGCAGATCAGCAACGTCACGATCATCGGGGTCGGCTCCGGAGCGGTCTTCGACCAGCTGGGCATCCACATCCGCGACTCCAGCAACATCATCATCCAGAACGTCACCGTCCGGAACGTCAAGAAGTCGGGCTCGCCCACGTCCAACGGCGGCGACGCCATCGGCATGGAGGGCACCGTCCGCAACGTCTGGGTCGATCACGTGAACCTGGAGGCCTCGGGCGGGGAGTCGGAGGGGTACGACGGCCTCTTCGACATGAAGAACAACGTCCAGTACGTGACCCTGTCCTACAGCACCCTGCGCAACTCCGGCCGGGGCGGGCTCATCGGGTCCAGCGAGAGCGACCGCTCCAACGGCTTCATAACGTTCCACCACAACCTGTACGAGAACATCGACTCCCGCACGCCCCTGCTGCGCGGCGGCATCGCCCACGTCTACAACAACTCCTACGTGAACCTTCACGAGTCCGGCATCAACTCCCGGGCCGGGGCACGCGCCAAGGTGGAGAACAACTACTTCAAGGACTCCAAGGACGTCCTGGGCACGTTCTACACCGACCAGGCCGGTTACTGGCAGGTCGCCGGCAACATCTTCGACAACGTGACCTGGTCCGCCCCCGGCACCGACAACGCTCCGGCCGGCCCCAACCCGCAGTCCAACACCACCGTCAGCATCCCGTACTCCTACAGCCTCGACGGGGCGAGCTGCGTGCCGAACATCGTCCGCCAGACGGCGGGCGCCAACAAGGGGCTGCAGGTGTCGAACGGCAGCTGCTCGCCGCAGACGCCCACTCCCACCCCCACCCCCACGGTGACGCCGACCGTCACGCCCACCCCCACGCCCACCCCGACCGTGACGCCGACGGTGACGCCGACGCCCGGGGGGACCAACCTCAGCATCGGAGCCGGCTCCGACGGCTCCAGCAAGGCGAGCGGGACGAGCTACGGCAACGTGCGGGACGGCAACCTGAGCACCTACTGGTCGCCGGCCGGCGCGACCGGTGACATCTCGATCAAGTGGAGCTCCGCCAGGTCGGTGTCCAGCGCCGTCATCCGTGAGGCCTCCGGTTCCAGCATCGGGTCCTGGCAGCTCCTCAACGGCAGCACCGGCGCCGTCCTGAAGTCCGGCAGCGGAGCGGGCACCATCACCTTCGCCCCGACCTCGCTGGCCAAGCTCACCTTCAAGATCACCAGCTCGTCCGGTACGCCGAGGGTCGCCGAGTTCGAGACCTACGCCGGGTAGCCCTGCCGGATAGATCTGCCGGGTAGCCCTGCGCCGGGTAGCCCTGCGCCGGACAGCCCTGCGCCGGACAGCCCTGCGCCGGACGGACCTCCGGTGGCGGACCGCTTCCACCGTCCGCCACCGATCGTCCGAACGAGGGCGGGGCCGTCATGCCGACGGCCCCGCCCCTTTTCGTGCCGGCACCGCCCACCCGGTCCTCGTGCGGGACGTCGCGTCACCACGCCCGCGTCACCACGCCCGCGTCCCGCGGGCCGGTGTCCGGGGTCCGAACCGGACCGGACCGGGGTCCGAACCGGACCGGGATCCGAACCGGGTCGGCGCCGTGACCAGCGCTTCTTCTCGCGGGCATCGCCGTACTAGGGTGTGGGAATGCCCTCCCCGTCCCGAAACGACACCGATGTCGCCGAAATCACCGATGTCGGCAGTGTCGTTTCATGACCAGGGAGACCCGTACGCTGCCCGCCCTCGCGGCGGGGCCGGTCGAGATGCCGTCCATGATCCTGGGCTGGAGCGAGACGATCGCCCGCGACACCACGTGGAACGAGCACTCCCACCCCTTCCACGAACTGCTCTGGAACGAGCGGGGCGCGTCCACGACCGTGGTGGGGACGCGGGCCTGGACGGTCACCCCCACCCTGGGCCTGTGGATGCCCGCGGGCACGCTGCACTCCGGCTCGGCGATCGTGGGCACCTGCTGCCGCGCCAACTTCTTCGGCTTCGGCACCATGACCTCGATCTCTCCCACGCCCGTCGGCGTCGAGATCACCCCGCTGCTCCGCCTGCTGCTGGAACGGCTCGCCGACACCGGGCTGCCCTCCGGGTCGCGGGCGGTGACCGAGGCGATGGTGCTCGACGTGCTCACCCCCTCCTCACGCGAACTGCACCTGAACGTGCCCACCTCCGGTCTGCTGCGCCCGATCGTCGAGGCGGTCCGGGAGAACCCCGGTGATCCGCGGACGCTGGCGGGCTGGGCGTCCCACCTGGGCGTGAGCGCGCGTACGATCACCCGCGCCTTCAACGCGGAGACGGGGACCAGCTTCGCGCGCTGGGTCGCGGCGGTGCGGGCCCAGCACGCGGTCGCGCTGCTCGCCCGGGGATGGGAGGTCGACGTCGTGGCCGAGGAGGTCGGCTACCGCTCGGCGAGCGCGTTCGGCGCGGCCTTCCGCAGGACGACCGGGCTGACCCCGGGGACGTTCCGGGCGCGTTGAGCCCCTCGGCCGAGGCGCCTCCCCGGAGCCGTGCGGGTCACCCGGAGGCCGTTCTTCCTCGCGCGGTACGGACCCGTCGGCCGTGCCACCGCACCCGTGGCGGAGTCACCGGACGGCCCGTTCCCCTCTTCGGTGTCCCGATCGCGACAACGGCTGTCTCAAAAGCTTGATTGCGACAAGTCGGTCATTTCTCCTAAAGTCTGCAAAGGCAAGCCTAACCTAACTAGATCAACTCCTGCGGTCGTCACGGTTGTACCGCTCCACGGACGCGCACCGCGCTCCGAACGTGTGAGGGCCGACACCGGCGGAGATTCTGAAAGTGGAGTACGGATTGAAGCGTCCACGTAGCCTTCGCATCCTCGCCGTCGCGGCCGTCCTGCTGGGCATCGCGGGCTGCGGCGCCCAGCCGGAGACCACGACCGGGAGCGCGGGCGCGAGCACCGCCCCGAGCGCGAGCAGCAGCTCCGGCGCGTTCCCCATGATGATCGAGCACGCGCTGGGGACGACCACCATCCCGGCGAAGCCCCAGCGGGTGGCCACGGTCAACTGGGCCAACCACGAGGCGCCGCTGGCCCTCGGCGTCGTCCCGGTCGGCATGGCCGCCGCGAACTTCGGCGACGACGACAAGGACGGCCTCCTGCCCTGGGTGAAGAAGCGCCTGGAGGAGCTCAACGCGAAGACCCCCGTCCTGTTCGACGAGACCGACGGCATCGACTTCGAGGCCGTCGCCGACACGAAGCCGGACGTGATCCTGGCGGCCTACTCGGGCCTGACCAAGCAGGACTACGAGACCCTGAGCACGATCGCCCCGGTGGTGGCGTACCCGAAGGCCGCGTGGGCGACCCCGTGGCGCGAGATCATCCAGCTGAACAGCAAGGCCATCGGCCTCGCCGCCGAGGGGGAGAAGCTCATCGGTGACATCGAGGGCGACATCGCCGAGGTGGCCGCGAAGTATCCGCAGCTCAAGGGCAAGTCGGCGATGTTCATGACGCACGTCGACCCCAACGACGTGAGCGAGATCGGCTTCTACACCACGCACGACACCCGGACCCTGTTCTTCGAGGACCTCGGGCTGTCGATCCCCGGAAGCATCGCCAAGGCGTCCGAGGGCACCGACAAGTTCGCCCTGACGCGGAGCGCCGAGCAGGTCGACCTGTTCGACGACGTGGACATCATCACCGGGTACGGCGACGCCAAGGGCGAGCTGCTCGCGAAGATCCGCAAGGACCCGCTGCTGTCGAAGATCCCCGCCGTCAAGCGCGGCTCGGTGTACCTGCTGCCCGACAGCACGCCCCTGGGCACCGCCGCGAACCCGACCCCCCTGTCGATCTCCTGGGTGCTGGAGGACTACGCCAAGGCGCTCGCCGAGGCCGCGGACAAGGTCAAGTGACGTCGGTCGACACCGCCCGCGTGCCGGACGCCGTCCTCGTACGGCGTCCGGCGCGCGTCCGCGTCCTGTGGCTGCTCGTCGCGGTCCTGGTCCTGGGCGCGCTCACGGTCGCCTCCGTCGCCCTCGGCTCGCGCGACGTCACCTGGGCCGACGTCTGGACCGCCCTCGGCGGCGCGGACGGCTCCATCGAACAGGCGGCGGTCGTCAAGCGGATACCGCGCACCCTGCTCGCGATCGTCGTCGGCGCCGCGCTCGGCCTGTCCGGAGCCGTCATGCAGGGCGTGACGCGCAACCCGCTGGCCGACCCGGGCATCCTGGGCGTCAACATGGGAGCGTCGCTCGCCGTCGTCAGCGCGGTCGCGTTCCTCGGGCTCACGTCGCCGACCGGGTACGTCTGGGTCGCGATGGCCGGGGCCGCCGTCTCGGCCGTGTTCGTCTACACCGTGGGGTCCCTCGGGCGCGGCGGGGCCACGCCCCTCAAGCTCGCGCTCGCCGGCGCCGCCACGTCGGCGGCCTTCGCGTCCCTGGTCAGCGCCGTGGTCCTGCCCCGCAACGACATCGCCGGGACCTTCCGGCTCTGGCAGGTCGGCGGGGTCGGCGGCGCGTCCTACGAGCGCATCGGACTCGTCCTGCCGTTCCTCGCCGTCGGCTTCGCCGTGTGCCTGCTGTCCGCGCGGGCGCTGAACTCGCTCGCCCTGGGCGACGAGCTCGCGGCCGGGCTGGGTGAGCGCGTCCTCCTCATCCGGGCCACGGCCGCCCTCGGCTCCGTCGTCCTGTGCGGCGCGTCGACGGCCGTCGCCGGGCCCATCGCCTTCGTCGGCCTCCTCGTCCCGCACGCGTGCCGCATCCTCGTCGGCGTCGACCACCGCTGGTCGCTGCCCTTCTCCGCCCTGGCCGGCGCGTCGCTGCTCACCGCGGCCGACGTCGTCGGCCGCGTGGTGGCGCGCCCCGAGGACGTCGAGGTGGGCATCATCACGGCGCTGATCGGCGCCCCGTTCTTCATCCACATCGTCCGCAGTCAGAAGGTACGTGACCTGTGAACGAGCGTAGCGAACGAACCATCAGACGCAGCAGCGTCACGCTCACGGCCCCGACGAAGGAGGGGCTGTGAGCGAGCGTGGCGGGCGAACCGTCGAGCACGGCGGCGTCACCCTCACGGCCCCCGCTCCCGCCGGCACCCGGACGCCCGTCGCCCGGATGGTCGCCCAGGGGCGGCGCCGGCGCGCCTCCCGGCGCCGTGTCGTCGTCCTGACGCTGGCGGTGCTCGTCGTCGCCGGATTCCTCGTGACGCTGATGGCCGGGCAGACGTTCTACCCGCTCGGCGACGTGGTCCGCGTCGTCCTCGGCGAGCAGGTCCCCGGGGCGTCCTTCACGGTCGGGCGGCTCCGGCTGCCGCGGGCCGTCCTCGCCGTGGCCGCGGGGTTCTGTTTCGGTCTGGGCGGCGTCACCTTCCAGACGATGCTCCGCAACCCGCTGGCCAGCCCCGACATCATCGGCATCAGCTGGGCGGCGAGCGCCGCGGCGGCCGTCGCGATCGTGTCGCTGTCCCTGGAGCGGGCCGAGGTGTCGTTCCTCGCCATCGTCTCCGCCCTCGCCGTCGCCCTGCTGGTGTACACCCTGGCGTTCCGGGACGGGGTCGCCGGCACGCGGCTCATCCTGATCGGCATCGGGATCGCCGCCATGCTGGAGAGCATCACCTCCTACGTCCTGTCCCAGGCCGCCGACTGGGACCTGCAGGAGGCCCTGCGCTGGCTGACCGGCAGCCTCAACGGCACGACCTGGGAACAGGTCGTGCCCGTCGTCGTGGCGCTGGCCGTCCTGGCCCCCGTCCTGCTGTCACAGGGGCGTGACCTGTCGGCACTGCAGCTCGGCGACGACACCGCCGCCGCCCTCGGGGTCCGCGTCGAACGCACCCGCCTCACGGTGATCGTCGCCTCGGTCGGTCTCATCGCCTTCGCCACGTCGGCGGCCGGGCCTATCGCGTTCGTGGCGTTCCTGTCCGGCCCCATCGCGGCCCGGCTCGTCGGGACGGACGGCTCCCTGCTCGTGCCCGCCGGGTTCGTCGGCGCCCTGCTGGTCCTGGTCGCCGACTTCACCGGCCAGTTCGCGTTCGACATCCGCTACCCGGTCGGCGTCGTCACCGGCGTCCTGGGAGCGCCGTACCTCGTCTACCTGATCGTCCGCACCCACCGGGCCGGAGGCTCGCTGTGACCACGTCCCACTCCCTCGCGGCCGAGGGCCTCACCCTCGGCTACGGCGACCGCGTCGTCGTCGAGTCCCTCGACCTGGCCGTGCCGCCCGGCGAGGTCACGGTCATCGTCGGCGCGAACGCCTCCGGGAAGTCGACGCTGTTGCGCTCCCTGTCGCGGCTGCTGCGGCCCCGCGCGGGCCGTGTCGTCCTGGACGGCAAGGAGGTGCACCGCATGCCCGCCAAGGAGCTGGCCCGCACGCTCGGGCTGCTGCCCCAGTCGCCGGTCGCGCCCGACGGCATCACCGTGCTCGACCTGGTGGGCCGTGGCCGCCACCCCCACCAGGGGATCTTCTCCCGGTGGACCGACCGGGACGACGCCGCGGTGGCGTCCGCGCTGGAGGCCACCCGGACGACGGAGCTCGCCGACCGCGCGATCGACGAGCTGTCCGGAGGCCAGCGCCAGCGGGTCTGGATCGCGATGGCGCTGGCCCAGCAGACCGACCTGCTCCTGCTGGACGAGCCCACCACCTTCCTCGACGCGAGCCACCAGATCGAGGTCCTGGACCTGCTGACCGACCTGAACCGCACGCGCGGCACCACCATCGTGATGGTCCTGCACGACCTCAACCTCGCGGCCCGCTACGCCGACCATCTCATCGCCCTCGCCGACGGCCGCCTGCACGCCTCCGGCGTCCCGGAGGAGGTCCTCACCCAGGACATCGTCCGCGCCGTCTTCGGCCTCGACAGCCGGATCATCGTCGACCCCGTCTCGGGCCGCCCCCTGATGCTCCCCATCGGCCGCCACCACGTCCGGTCCCTGCCCGTCCCGTCCGCGGGTCCCGCCGGCGCGACGGAGCCCGCAAAGCCCGCGGAGCTCGCGGAGCCCCCGAGCTCCGCGAGTTCCCCGAATTCCGCGAGCTCCGCGCCCCGCTGATCCGGCGGGATCTCAGCAGGCCGCCGCCGCCGTACGGCGGAGCAGGGGGTCGGCGGCGGTGCGCAGCTCGTCGCTGAACGGCGCGGGCCGCAGCGTGGCCGGGTCCAGGTTGACGTTGACGCGGTAGCCCTCGGCGTGCACCACGGCGCGGTCGGGCGACAGCACGCGGAAGCCGTACACGCCGCTGCTGCGGCCCAGGCGGTCGATCCAGAAGTGCACCAGCGGCTCGCCCGCCCCGGCGATGGGGATGTGGTAGGTCACCTTGAACTCGCGTACGGCCAGGAAGACGTCCTTGAACGCGGACAGGGCCGGGTCGGGCGCCCAGCCCAGGCGCCGCCAGTACGCGCTGATCGCCCGCTCGACCAGCAGGGAGTAGCGGGAGTTGTGCAGCAGCCCCATGGCGTCGAGATCGTCGAAATGCACCTGGACCGGCTCGTGAACACCGTCTTCGATCATGGTCAGTCCTCCGGGAGAAGTGAGGGGTCCGGGCAGAGCGCGCGCAGGCGTTGCAGCACGGCACGACGGCCGTGGACGAAGGCGGCCGGCCCGTCGTGCAGGCGGGAGTGAAGGACGATCATCTCCCCGAGCGCGTCGATCTCGTACGCGAGCTGGGCCGGGTCCACGCTCCCGTCCAGCTCGCCCAGCGCCATGGCCTCGGACACCTGCCGCCGGATGAACCCCAGCCAGTCGCGCAGCGCCCGTGAGACACGGTCGCGCACCGCCCCGGGCCGGTCGTCGAACTCGGCCTGCACGCTGAAGAAGAAGCACCCGCCGGGCAGCACGCCGTCGCTGTAGAACCGCAGCCGCGCCTCGTGCAGCGCGAACAGCCGCCGCACCCCGGCAGGGGCCAGCAGGGACGGTGCCACCACCGCCTCGGTCCACTGCCGGACGGCCCACTCCACCGCGTCGAGCTGCAGCTCCTCTTTGTCCTGCCAATGGGAGAAAAATCCGGACTTGCTGGTGCCGGTCGCCGTGGCGAGCCGACCCAGGGAGAGCCCGTTCAGCCCTTCGACCGAGGCCAGGCTCACCGCCTGCTCCAGGATCGCCTCCCGGCTGCGCAGCCCCCGCAGCCGCCGTCCGTCGGTCGTCATGGAGGCACACTATATTAACGACCGATCGTTTGTATATCTCCCGTGCCGACGCGCCGTTCCGCCGTCTCCGCGACACCCGGTGAGCGCAGGGGTGACCGGCGTCCCCGCGCCCGTGCCCCGGGACGTCCACGCGCCGACGCGGCCGGGGCGCATCCGGCGACCGTCCCGGCTGCGGCAGAATCGGGGGACACGACGTGCGGACCGGCCCCTCCGGCAGGTGGCGCCGGCCCGGTGACGACGAGGGGGGACCCCGCGGTGAGATACCTGATGCTGATCTACGGCAACGAGGACATCTGGAACAGCCTGGCGCCCGAGGAGATGGCGCGGCTGGTCGACGAGGTCGACGCCTTCAACGCCGCGCTGCGCGAGTCCGGGGAACTGCTCGGGTCCGAGGGGCTGGTCCCCCGGCCGCGGTCGCTCCGGCCGGTGCCGGGCGACGTGGTCGTCACCGACGGCCCCTACATCGAGGCGAAGGAGTACGTCGGCTCCTACTTCGTGGTCGAGGTCGACGACGAGCGGCGCGCGCTGGAGATCGCGAGGTCCTACCCCGGGCTGCGCCACGGCGCCGGCGGCCTGGAGGTGTGGCCGCTGATGGAGCGCGGCTGGGCGAGTGACGAGGCCTGACGACCCGGTCGAGGAGCCGCCCGGAGCCTCCGCCGATCCGGTGGAGGGGCCGCAGGGGACCGGGAACCCGGTCGAGGAGCTGCTGAGGTCGCTGGCCTCCCGGGTGCTCGGCTCGCTCGTGCGCCGGTACGGCGACTTCGCCCGGTGCGAGGACGCGACCCAGGAGGCGCTGATCGCCGCGGCGGGCACCTGGCCGCGCGACGGCGTCCCGGCCCGTCCGCTGGGATGGCTCGTCACGGTCGCCGCGAACCGCTACATCGACCAGGTCCGGGCCGACGGCGCCCGGGAGCGCCGGGAGCGGGCCGTCCACGACGCCACGCCGCGCGACGCGCTGGTCGCGCCGCCGCCGGACGTCGAGGAGAACCGCGACGACCTGCTGGAACTGCTGTTCCTGTGCTGCCACCCGGCGCTGACCGCCGCGTCGCAGATGGCGCTCACGCTGCGGGCGGTCGCCGGGCTGACCACCGGTGAGGTGGCCGCGTCCTTCCTGGTGCCCGAGAAGACGATGGGACAGCGCATCTCGCGGGCCAAGCAGCGCCTGCGCGAGGCCGGGGCGCGTTTCGAGGCGCCCGCCGAACCAGAGCGGGGACCGCGGCTGCGGGTCGTGCTGCACGTGCTGTACCTGATGTTCAACGAGGGCTACAGCGCCAGCACCGGCTCGCACCTGCGCCGGCCCGACCTGACCCGGCAGGCCCTGCATCTCGTACGCCGGCTGCACGCGCGGCTCCCCGAGTCCGGCGAGACCGCGGGCCTGCTGGCGCTGATGCTGCTGACCGAGGCCCGCGGTGCGGCGCGTACCGGCCCCGACGGCGTGCTCGTGCCGCTGGCGGAACAGGACCGGTCGCTCTGGGACGCCGCCGCCATCGCCGAGGGGAGCGCCCTCGTCGCCCGTACGCTGGCGACCCGGCCGCTCGGCCCGTACCAGGTGCAGGCGGCCATCGCGGCGGTGCACGACGAGGCGCCCTCGGCCGAGGCCACCGACTGGCGGCAGATCCTGGGGCTGTACGAGGTCCTGGAGCGCCTGGAGCCCAACCCCGTCACCACCCTCAACCGGGCGGTCGCGCTGGCGATGGTGCGCGGGCCGCGCGCCGGGCTGGCCCTGCTGGAGGAACTGGGGTCCGGGATGCTCGCCGGCCACCACCGGCTGCTGGCGGTCCGCGCCCACCTGCTCGACCGGGACGGCCGGGCCGCCGAGGCCGCCGAGGCGTACCGGGAGGCCGCGCGCCTGGCCGGCAGCCGCCCCGAGCAGCGGTTCCTCCTCGGGCGCGCCGCCCGCTGCGCCGGGTGAACCGGCCGGTCACGGGCGCTCCGGGTGGCCGTGCCGCGACGACGGCGCGGGCACGGGGCGGGTCGCGGGGGCGGGCCGGACGGCGCCTTCATGATCGCGATGCGGTACGGAGAGGGCCGGGGGACCTGTCCGGACGACGGCGTCGACATTTCCGCGCGGGCATGTAGAAACGCGATCCGCGGCTCCGTTTCCTCCTCGAACGGGCCCCACCGGGGGCCGGTACGAAGGAGCGAAACGACATGACCAAGGTGACGGCACAGATGTCGGTCTCACTTGACGGCCACTACGCCGGCCCGCGCCACGACGGCACGGGGAGCTGGCTGCACTCGGCGGAGGCCGCGGGCTTCTTCCGGATCACCCGATGGGCGACCAGCGCCATGGCCTGGCGCGAGCGGCAGGGTTTCCAGGGCGGCGAGAGCGACGTCGACTCCGACATCATCGCCGAGACGTTCGAGGCGGCCGGGGCGTACGTCATGGGCCGGAACATGGCGGACGGGGGAGAGGTGCCCTGGGGCGAGGAGCCGCCGTTCCGGGCGCCGGTGTTCGTGGTGACCCACCGCCCCCGCGAGGTCCTGAGGCGACAGGGCGGGACCAGCTTCACCTACGTCACCGACGGGGTGGCCAGCGCCGTCGAGCAGGCTCGCGCCGTCGCGGGCGGCAAGAACGTGGCGGTCGCCGGAGGCGGCACCCTGCTGCGCCAGGTCCTCAAGGCCGGTCTGCTGGACGAG
Organism: Streptosporangium sp. NPDC050148; assembly: GCF_055586505.1. Lineage (NCBI taxonomy): Bacteria > Bacillati > Actinomycetota > Actinomycetes > Streptosporangiales > Streptosporangiaceae > Streptosporangium > Streptosporangium sp. NPDC050148. The sequence goes on from NZ_JBVJIA010000035.1 coordinate 67,989, forward strand.
CTGGAGCTGCACATCGTCCCGACCGTCCTCGGTACCGGGATGCGCCTGTTCGACGCCGATCTCGACCTCGCCCTGAAGGAGGCCATCGAGCTCACGCCCGTCAGGGTCGTGCACACCCCGAAGGTCACCCACATCCGCTACACCGTCGACGGGCGGGAGGCGCTCGTCCTGGACGACCGCGGCAGCGGCAGGGGCGTGCCGGGAACCGACGTGTCGTAACCCTCCCGGCCCGCTCACGGGGGCCTTCTCCGGGCCGGCCGCCGGTCCCCACCCGGATCGGCGGCCTCGTCCCGAAGTTTTGGATAGCCACACTATCCATTATTGGGTAGTGTGGCTATCCAACGAAAGGGAGCCACCATGACCGTGATCGTTCTCCTCCTCGCCACGCTGTGCTTCCGCCTGCTGGGAGCGGTGGCCGGCCTGACCCGCTTCGCCACCTGGCGGGCGAGCGCAGCGCACGGCCTGGCCGTCATGCTGGTGATGACCGCCAGTGCCCACTTCGTCCCGTCGGACGTGACCTTCATGCCGAACCACGCCGACATGACGGCCATGGTCCCGCCGTTCGTCCCGTTCCCCGGGCTCGTGGTCCACCTGACCGGCGTCCTGGAACTGGCCGGGGCGGTCGGGCTGGTGCTGCCGGCCACCCGGCGGGCGGCCGGGATCTGCCTGGCGCTGCTGTTCGTGCTCATGCTCCCGGCCAACGTCCACGCCGCGCTGGCCGACGTCCCCCTGGCGGGGGAGCCGGCGACGCCGCTGTGGCAGCGCGTCCCCGAGCAGGTCCTCTACATCGGCGTGGCCCTGTGGGCGGCGGGGGTCCTCGGGAGTCGCCCCGGCCGTGCGCCCGCCGCGGGCGACGCCCACGCGCGAGCCCCGATCAGCCGGTGAAGCCCCCGGCGTGCTTCCCGGCCTCTCCCGTACGAGAGGTCACGGCCGGGACGGCGGCGCGGGAGCCGTGATGCCCGTGACCTCCGCGAAGGACTCCCCCGCCGACATCCGCTCGACGAGGTCCCGCACCGCCCGCGGCCCGCGGCCCGCCCCGGCCCAGCGGCTCACCCGGCACGCGGCCTCGGCGTAGACCCCGGGGTCGGCGGACGCGGCGCGCAACCAGTCCTTCAGCGTGGCCGGGAGCACCGGGCGGGGCTCGGCCCGGCACCGGTCACCGGCCGGGCCGAGGTAGCGGGGGTCCTCGCTGACCAGGACGGCGAGCCCCTCGTCGAACCACTGCGGCACCTCGCCGTCGCCGAGGCGGGCGTGCAGTTCCACGTGCGAGAGCTCGTGGGAGGCGATCACAGGGTCGGCGCCGCGCGGGGAGAGCATCACCGCGCGGTTCAGCACGGCGACGCCGCGTTCCCCGCCGCCGCCGATCCGGCGGTAGCAGTCGTCGCTGAGGCAGACCAGGACGTCCGGCGAGCTCTCCCGCCCCCCGTAGAAGTCGCTCACCCGCCGTCCCGCCCGCTCGGCGACCTCGATCACCTGTCGGCGCCGCTCCGGTGACAGGCCCGGCTCCGCGTACAGGCCGGGCCGGAGCCGTTCCAGCCCGTAGCAGCCGGGGCAGGTGGTGGCCGCGACCGAGGGGAAGGCCAGCGCCGTCACGGCCACGGCCGCGACGAGCAGGACGGCGAGGACGGCGGCGAGGAGGGCGGCCACCCGGGCCGGCCGGCGCCTTCGTGGGGCGCGCGGCTCCCCGGCCGTCCCGCCCTCCGCATCGATCATGGGCACACGGTACCCCGGGCCGGCAGCCGGCGCGTGGTGACGTACCTGCTGACGTGGTCGATGACGCACGGGTTGGCCATCGCCGCGAAGAGGTTGTGGCCGGGCCCGTCGAACTCGATCGTCCGGCTGCCCGGGATCTGCCCGGCGACCCTGCGGGTGGACTCGAAGTCCAGCCACGTGCCCGCTCCCAGGATCGGCGGCAGGCCGCGGGGCATGGGCGCGGGCGGATTGGCCACCGGTGCCGGCCAGCCGGCGCAGGTGACCGGCAGGTGCCACGCGAGCGGGAACGCGGCACCGGTGTCGGGGGCGACCGCGCGCAGCCGCCGGACCGTGCGCGCCAGCTCCGCCTGCCCGGCCGGGCGCGGGAAGTCGAGGCACTCCTTCACCCCGCCACCGGGAAGGCCGGGGTACGGCTCGCGGTCGGACAGGGCGAAGCCCGAGGCGTCGCCGCCCTCGGCCGCGGTGACGGCCGCCACGAGCTCGTCCCACCGCGCGGGGCCCGGCCGGAGCTTCAGGAACCCCAGCGCCTGGATCTGCGTCCCGTCGAAGCGGGCGTTCACCGAGGGGGCGGGGATCGGCTCGCGGTCCGCCGTGGCGATCAGCGCCCGCCAGCGCTTCCGCATGCCGGGGGGCGCCCAGTCGAAGAACCGCTCGATGAGGCGTTCGTTCTCCCGGGCCTGGACGTCGAGTTCCCGCCCCCAGTCGCGCACGCTGTGGTTGCGGGTCCCGTCGATGTAGATCGTCCGTACCGTGCGGGGGAACAGCCGGGCGTAGGACTGCGCGATCGTGCCCCCGTAGGAGAGCCCGATGAAGTTCATCCGGTCCTCGCCCAGGGCGCGCCGGACGGCATCGGCGTCCCGCGCGTCGCTCGCCGAGTCCATGTGGTCGAAGAGCTCGGGGTCGGTGTCGCGGCACCTGTCGCCCCTGGCCCTGTTGGCCGCGGCGAGCCGGTCGAACCCGGCCTGGTCGGCGGGGAACGCCGGGGTGCGCAGCAGTCCCCAGTCGCACCGCAGCACCGGGCCGCTCAGCCCGGGGTAGCCGCGCGGGTCCCAGGTCACGACGTCCATGGACGCGCGGATCTTGTCGAAGATCGCCGGACGCGAGCGCATCGTGGCGATCTGGTGTCCCTGGGGGCCGCCGAAGTTGACCAGCACGGCCCCCTTCCTCTTCCCGGTGGCGGGCAGGCGCGCCACCTTGAGGGTGATCTTCCGGTCGCTTTCGGGCGACAGGGCGACGGGGAGGTCCGCGCACTGCAGCTCGGACGTGCCCGTACCGGGGCAGGCGCTCCATGCGAGGTCCCCGCCTGTCCCGGATGCCGGAGACGCCTGGGCCGGGAGCGGTGACGCGAGGACGACCAGCGCCATGAGTGATGTGAGCATGCCGGAACGCTACGGACGCGGGCAGGGCGCGGTCTGCCGCCGAAAGTCGTCGATCGTGTTCACTGAAGTCGACGGCCGGGCGGTCAGTAGGGTGAGGCCCATGGTGAGGTATGTCCTCGTTGTCGCGGTGGCGGTCGCCGACACGGCACTGCTGTGGCTGGACGGGGCGGGAGGCTGGACCCTCGCCGCGTACGCCGTGTCGGTGGCGTCGGTGATGGCGGCGGTGGACCGCCTGCCGTTCGCGGCCTTCCTCGCCGCCCTGGCGCTGGCGGTGTTCACCGGCGGGTCGCTGGCGCTGCTGGTCTGCACCGGTTTCCACGCCGGTCACCGCGTCCGTACCCGCTCCGACGTCGTCGTGACGGCCGTCGTGCTCGCCGCGTACGTGGGGGTGGTGCTGATGGTCGCCCAGCGGGCGCCCGGCGGCCAGGAGCCGTGGGCGGTACTGGTGCGGGCCGCGGTGCTCACCGTGCTGCCCCTGCTGGCCGGCCGGTACCTGGTGCGGCAGCGGGAGCACCTGCGCCGGGAGAGGGACCTCGTCGCCGAACGCGAGCGGCTGCGCATCTCCCGTGACATGCACGACTCGCTGGGGCACCTGCTCAGCCTGGTGTCCGTGCGGGCCGCGGCGCTGGAGGCGGGGTCGCTCTCGGCGGACCAGCGGCGGGAGGTGCACGGTCTCGCCGCCGCCGCGCGCACGGCCGCGGCCGAACTGCACCACGTGGTCGGTACGCTCCGGCGGCACGAGGGTCCCGGCCTGGAGGGGATCGACGGCCTCGTCGCGCGCCTCCGGGCGGCGGGGGTCGCGGTGACGGTCGAGACGTCGGGCCGGAGCGTCCCGCTCCCGGGCGAGGACGCGGCCCGCGCCGCCTACCGGGTCGTCCAGGAGGGGCTGACCAACGCGGTCAGGCACGCTCCGGGCGCGCCGGTCACCCTGTCGCTCGACTGGCAGCCCGACGTGCTCCTCGTCACCGTGGCCAACCCGGTGCCCCGCCGCGCTCCCACCGCGGAGACCGGGGGGACCGAGGGGACCGGGAGGGCCGGGGGGACCGGGGGGACCGGCCTGGCGGGGCTGTCGGAACGCGTCGGCGCGGCCGGTGGGCTGCTGCGCGTCCGGTCGGAGCCGCACGAGTTCCGGCTGGTCGCGATGCTGCCGCTGGCACCGGCCACCACCGGGGCCGCGGCATGATCAAGGTGCTGATCGCCGACGACGAGCCCCTCATCACCGCGGGCATCCGCACGGTCCTGGAGTCGGCCGGGGACATCGAGGTGGTGGCCGTCGCGCGCGACGGGCGCGAGGCGGTCGAGGTCGCCCGCCGGCGCCACGTCGACGTGGCCCTGCTGGACATCTCCATGCCGGTGCTGGACGGCCTGGCCGCGGCCGCGGAACTGGCGGGGCCGCGCGTGGTGATCCTCACCGCCTTCGGCGACGAGGAGAACGTACGGCGAGCCGTACGGCAGGGCGTGTCCGGGTTCGTGGTGAAGACCTGCGCCCCGGAGGAACTCATCCGGGCGGTGCGCGCCGCGCACGCCGGGCAGGCGTACCTGTCGCCCGTCGTGGCCCGTCAGGTGCTCGACATGGCCGGAGCGGGCGACGGCCGGGGGCCGGGGGACGACCGGCGCGGGCCCGACGCCTCCCGGCTGCTGGCCGCCCTGACGGCCCGCGAGGCCGACGTCCTCGCCCTGGTCGCCGAGGGGCTCTCCAACGCCGAGGCCGGGCGGCGGCTCCACATGACCGAGGCGACCGTCAAGACCTACATGAGCCGTGTCCTGGCCAAGCTCGGCTGCGCCAACCGGGTGCAGGCGGCCCTGCTGCTCCGCGACGCGGCGTCACGGCACTGACCGGGCCGCGGCCCATGTCTCGTTTGGTGATTTTTCAACCGTGGTCGCGCAGTGACGCGCAGTCGCGGATCGTGCGGGTCCACTCGGCCAGGCCGGGGTCGCCGGAGGACGCCTCCCGCAGGCGGTCCCACAGGCCGGCCCTGGTCCAGCGCGCGAACCAGCGGTGCGCGGTGGGCACGGTCACCCCGAAGGCCGGCGGCAGGTTCTGCCAGGCGCATCCGCTGGTGACCACGTAGACGACCGCGGCCAGCACCCTGCGCTGGTCCGCGGTCGCCCGGCCGCCGCCCTGCGGTCTGGGCAGCCGCTCCGGCATGAGCGTCCGGGCCAGCGCCCACATCTCGTCGGGCACCAATCTGCGGGCGAGAGCGTCCATGCCGTCGATCCTGCCCCGGCCGCGCGCCGCGGGGGACCCTCGCGCCGTCCCGGGAGATCCCTCCCGATGCCGCCGCAGGTCCCTGACACCCCTTCCGACCTGCCAAACGAGACATTCGCTCATGTGCGGGCGGTGCCCTCGCGCGGTTATCGTCGGCCCTCCCCAACGGAAGGAAGATCATGAGAATTCTCGTGACGGCGGCGACGGGCACGGTCGGGCGCATCGTGGTCGACCGGTTGCTCGCGGCGGGCCGCACGGTCCGGGCGCTGACCCGGAACCCGGACAGGGCGGGCCTGTCCGGCGCGGCCGAGGTGGTCGCCGGGGACCTGACGGACGCGGACGCGGTCGAGCGGGTCCTGGAGGGGGTCGACCACGCCTACCTCGTGCCCGGCGTCGTCGACCTGGACGCCTCGCGCCTGTTCGCGGACCGGGCGGCGCGGGCCGGGGTCCGGCGGATCGTCACCCTGACCAGCTCGGCGGTGACGGTACGGCGGCCCGGCGACCACGAACCGCTCCACCGGGCCGAACAGGCCGTCGAGGCGGCCGTGCCGGAGTGGACGCACGTGCGGCCGGGCGAGTTCGCCGTCAACAGGCTGGACTTCTGGGGGCCCTCGATCCGCGCGGAGAACGTGGTCCGCAACGCCTTCCCCGACGCGCTCGGCGTGCCGATCCACGAGGCGGACATCGCCGAGGTGGCCGTCGCGGCGCTCGTGGAGGACGGTCACGCGGGCCGGGCGTACACGCTGAGCGGGCCCGAGGCGCTCAGCCACCGGCGGCAGGCCGCCGCGATCGGCGACGGGCTGGGCAGGGAGATCCGCTTCGAGGCGCTGACCTACGGCCAGGCCCGCCGCGCCTACATCGAGGCCGGGCTGCCCATGGAGATCGCCGAGTACGTCCTGAGCTACCAGGCCGAGTACGCCGAGGAGCCGCCCGAGGTCTCGCCCGACGTCGAGCGGGTCCTCGGCAGGCCCGGCCGCACGCTCGCCCGGTGGGCCGCCGACCACGCGGCCGACCTGGGCTGAGCGTCCGCCACGGCCGTCAGCGGCGACCTTCGGCGGCCGGCCGTCAGCGGTGACCTTCGGCGGCCGGCCGTCAGCGGTGACCTTCGGAGGCCGGGCGGGAACGGGAGGAGGTGAGGTCCTCGTCGGGCACGCCGTCGCCCAGGATCGCGGCGAGGCGGTCGAGGTCGTCCTCCTGCAGGCGCCGGTAGGACGGGATCAGCAGCCCGGTCAGCGGGCGCAGGGGGCCGCGCAACCGGACGTCGAGGGTCGCGACGAGGGCGACCACGCCGTCGGGCCGGGCCTCCAGGCGGCGGGATCCGCTCACGGTGACCGTGGCGCCGCCGCCCCGGTACTGGGCGAAGGTGGGACCGGCCCGTTCGACGCGGGTGGGCGTGACGAAGGTCAGGCCCGCGAACCGCAGTTCCTCGACGATCCGCTGCCCGGTCACGGCCCGTCCCGGCGGCTCGACGTCCATCCGCCGGACCTGCGCCCGCCAGAGCGGGTCGTGCGACCAGTCGAGGAACAGCCGGGCCGCCGTGTCGAGCGAGGTCCGGACGACCCGCATGCCGGTGATCGTGCCCATGTCAGGCCCCCGCCGGCCGGGCGCCCCAGAACTCGTCGACCTCGTACTGGTCGCGGCTGTGCAGCCAGGACTCGGCGATGAGGCCGTCCCGCATGGTCATGACGTGCGCCAGGTTGTTCTCCAGCGGGACGTCCACGCCGGGGCGGGTGGCGGTGTACGTGGTCAGGGCGACGGCCTGCTCGTCGTCGGCGAGGACGCGGTGGACGGTCAGCGTGAGCGTCCCCCCGGTGACGGCCGAGGCGTCGGCGACGAATCCGATGACCGCGTCGCGGCCCTCGTAGTCGCCGGTGTTGGCGCTGCGCCCGGGGACGTGCAGGACCGAGTCCGGGGTGAGCGCGCCGCGGGCCGCCTCCAGGTCACCCCTGCCGAGTGCGGCGTAGAAGTCCCGGACGACCCGGGCGTTGACGGTGACCGCGGTACTCATGATCGGACCTCCCGAATGTATTTCGACGTGGAAATACTTGCACCGATCTATTTCGATGTCAAAATAGTGGGATGACGGAAGAGGCCGGGGATCCGGTACGGCGCATGGTCGAGCAGTGGGCCGCCCTGCGGCCCGACGTGGATCCGGGGCTCATGGCGCTGTTCGGCAGGCTGACCAGGGTCGAGAGGCAGGCCGGTGCCGCGATCGCCGCGGTGCTGCACCCGTACGGGCTCAACCGGGGGGAGTTCGACGTGCTCGCCACCCTCTACCGGGGAGGCGGGGAGCTGTCCCCGGGCGAGCTGGCACCGGCGCTGCTGCTCTCACCGGCGGCGGTCACCAACCGCATCGACCGGCTGGAACGATCGGGCCACCTGCGACGGGAACCCGACCCGCAGGACGGCCGGGGCGTCCGCGTCCGGCTCACCGACACCGGGCGGGAACTGCTGGAGAGGGCGCTGGCCGACCACGTGGCCGGTCTGGCGAGGCTGGCCGCCGGGATCACCGAGGCCGAGCGCGCCCGGCTGGACGCGCTGCTGGAGAAGCTGGCCGGGAGCATGGAGGGGTGACGGGACGGCCACCGGGCCGCCCCGCCACACCGTGTCACCGGCCGCGAACGTCACCGCTCGCGAACGTCACCGGCGGTGAACGTCACCGGCCGAGAACGTCACCGGCCGCCACCACGGGGTCAGCCGCGACGCCACTTCTGGTTGGCGCCGCCGAGGCAGTCCCACTGCTGCAGTTCCGTGCCGTTGCCGCCCCAGCTCGTGACGTCCACGCACTTGTTGGACTGCGGGTTGACCAGGTCGCCGGCCGCGGTCAGGACGAACTGCTGGGCGGGGTTTCCGCTGCAGTTGGCGAGCTGGATGGCGGCGCCGTTGGCGGTGGAGCCCCAGGCCACGTCCATGCACATCCCCATGGCCCGCACGGTGCCGTCACCGGGGAAGGTCCAGCTCTGGGCGGGGGTGGTGTTGCAGTCCCACACCCGCAGGCGCTTGCCGTCGGCGGGGATGCCGTCGGGGATGTCGATGCACCTGTCCTGCCAGCCGATGAGCCGGCTGCCGCCCCCGCCGCCGGTGGTGGTCAGGGTCAGCCCGTACACGCTCAGGATCTCGTTGAGCGGCTGGTAGAAGGTGTGGCCGCCGTTGGAGCAGTTGCCGGCGCCGCCGGAGGTCACGCCCTGGGCCTGGTCACCGGTGATGTAGGCGCCGCCCGAGTCGCCGCCCTCGGCGCAGGCGCTGGTCTGGGTGAGCCCGTGCACCAGGGAGCCGGAGTAGTTGACGGTCACGTTCTTGGCCTGGATGACGCCGCAGCGCCAGCCGGTGGTCCGCCCGGAGCGGCAGATCGAGGCGCCGACCACGGCCTCCTGGGAACCGGCCACCGGCACGGTGCCGCCGCCGTAGTTGTTCACCCACGGGCGGGGCGTCCAGTTGCCGTTGGTGCGCACCCAGGCGTAGTCGTTGCCCGGGAACGACGAGCCCGCGAAGGTGCCCTGGGAGACGTTGTTGTGGCCCAGGGTGGGGCTGCCCGTGCCGCCGCAGTGCCCGGCGGTGACGAAGCCGCCGTTGTTGACGGAGAAGCCCACCGAGCACAGCGTGTTGCCGTTGATGACGTACTGGTCGCCGCCGCGGATGTCGTAGAGGGTCCTGGGCGCCTCGCTGACGGCGACGCGCACCGCGCCGGCGTCGACGGCACCGGCCTTGACGAAGCGCTCGGCCGCCGAGCGTTCGGCCGCCGAGACCACCACGGTGTTCGCGGCCACGTCCACGTACCAGGTGTGCACGTCCTTGCCCGCGCGGCCGGCGGCCCGGTCGAGCGCGTCCTTGGTGGCGGTCAGCTGCCGCTCGCTGCGCGGCACGGGCACCGGCACCGCGCCGGCGGCGCGGACCACGGCGGCGTCGGCGTCGTTCACGACACCGACGGCCAGCCGTGCCTCACCGGGGGCGAACCAGGCACCGGCGAACCGGTCGGCCAGGCGGGCGCGAAGCCGCCGCTCCACCACGGAGGCCGCGGCCTCGTGCGCCTGGCGGACGCGGACCTCGGTGGCGGTCAACCCGAGGTCGCGCTGCAGCGCCTGCTCGGCGGTGGCCGCCCTGGACGGGTCCGGGCCGGGTCCGGGCACCGTGACGGCCTGCGCCGGCACGGGCGGGAGGACGAGCGCGGCGGCGAGTACCGCCACACCGGTCAGCATGCTGAATCTCACGACGGGTCCTTCGAGTGGGGGGTGGACGAGGCGTGAGAGCGCTCTCAGGAAAGAAACTTTTCATTTCTTACAGATGAAGTCAATAAGGGTCGGGGGTGCAATGCGATCAGCGCGCGGCCCGCCCGTGCGGGGGCGTGTCACGTCGTACGCCCCCGCACGGGCGGGCCGTCCGCGGGCGGGCCGATGAGGGATGCAGCACTATGGAGGAGTGGACGACCTCGACGACGTACTGCACGCGGTGGGCCCCCGGCTGCGGTCGTTACGGCAGAGCAGGGGGGTCACCCTCGCCCAGCTCTCCACGACGACCGGGATCTCGGTGAGCACGCTCTCGCGGCTGGAGGCCGGGCAGCGCAGGCCGACGCTGGAGCTGCTGCTGCCGCTGGCACGGGCCCACCAGGTGCCGCTCGACGAGCTGGTCGGCGCGCCCGTGACGGGCGACCCGCGGGTCCACCCGCGCCCCTTCCAGCGGCACGGCATGACGTTCATCCCGCTGACGCGCCGCCCCGGCGGCCTGCAGGCCTACAAGATGGTGGTCCCGGTGAACTGGCCCTCGCACGAGCCTGAGCTCCAGGTCCACGAGGGGTACGAGTGGATGTACCTGCTGTCCGGCAGGCTACGGCTGCGGCTCAACGACCGGGACGTGCTGCTCACCGCCGGGGAGGTGGCCGAGTTCGACACCCGGATCCCGCACTTCTTCGCCAACCCCGGGCCCGGGGTGGCCGAGATGCTCAGCCTGTTCGGGCCCCAGGGCGAACGGGTGCACGTCAGGGCCCGGCCGCGGCGGGACGCTCACTGAGGGGCGGCCGGCCCGCGGCCCGGCCGGTCGCGGTGCCGCCCGTCCCGGTGGTCCCGCCGGTTCCCGTGCCCGCGGTGTTCCCGCCGGTCCCACCGGTCCTGCCGGTTCCCGGGGGCACCGCGTGCTCGCCGGAGCGCAGCGCGCTCACCAGGACGCCGGGGGTGTCGGTGAAGAGGCGGATCACGGTCGCCTCGGCGAGCCCTCCGAGCGGGCGGACGACGGTGACCGGCTCGCTCAGCTCGACGACCACGTTGGTCTGCGACCCTACCGCCAGACCCAGCCGGCCGTCCTTCACGGTGACCATGCCGCTCTCGTTGTAGCAGGGGGAGACCCGTACCGAGGAGATCAGGGCGCGCGGGACGCGCAGGTCGAGGTAGGCGCCGTAGCGCAGGCGCAGTTCCGTGGGGGTCACCACGTGCGGCCGGGTCACGCAGGCGGCGGCGAACGCCAGCGCGTACACGATCCCGGACAGGTCGATCACCAGCACCGCGAGGCGCGGTGCGGCAGGGACGCCGGTCGAGAGCAGCACCAGGTCCACCACGGCGGTCTCCACGGCCATCGCGAAGACCAGCAGCAGCAGCGTCGAGGACTGTCCCCCGGAGTAGGGCACGGCGACGGCTCCGGGCGGCACGCCGTCGCGGCGGCGCGCGGCCCAGAGCACGAGGCTCACCGCGCCCTTCAGCTCGAACCCCATGATCCGGCGCACCCGTGAGGGCACCAGCCGCTCCACGGTGGCCCGCAGCGCGGCGCGCCGGTCCGCGCCGGCCCGCCGCCCGGCCCGGAACAGCCGGTAGGCGACCGTCGTCTCCAGGACGAGCACCGCCGCCACGGCCACCTCGGCCCCGACCAGCACCGGAACGGGCAGGGAGACCCCCGCCACGAGCAGGACCACCAGCAGCAGTTCCGCGGGGAGCACGGCGAACATCGCGGCACGCGCGATCCGGAGCATCATGCCCGCTCCCTCAGCATGGCCACGACCAGCCGGAACGTCTCGACCTGCGCGGGGGGCAGCATGTCGCCCATCGCCTCCGTCCACGTCTCGGCCTCCGGCTTCTCCAGTTCGGTGAGTATCGTCTCGGCCATCTCCGCGGGCAGGTGCGCGACCAGGTCGGCGGCGAGCACGGCCACCCGGGGGTCGCCGGGGTCCGCGTCGGCCAGCTCGTCGAGCCGCGCGTACAGGGCGTGCCCGCGCGCGAGCGCCTCGGGCTCGGTGAGCGGCCGGAGCAGGTCGAACAGCCGGGCGCGGCCGGCCGGGTCGGTCGCGGTGTCCATCAGCGCCAGCAGCTCGCGGTCGGCCGCGGCGAACGCCGAGCCCTCGACGGACAGGTCGCGCAGCACCGACGCCATCTGCGGGGAGACCGCCGAGTCGGGGTGCGGGTCCGCCTCCGCGAGCAGCGCGGCCAGCCGTTCCCGCCGGGCGCCGATCGCCCGCTGCTGCGCGGCCAGGTCGGCGTCCAGTTCCTCCAGCACCTCGCGCAGCTCCCGGCCCCGGTCGTCGGCCAGCACGTCGCGGATCTCGTCCAGCGACAGGCCCAGCTCGGCCAGCCGCCGTACGCGGGCCAGGACGACCGCGTCGCGCAGCCGGTAGGTCCGGTAGCCGTTGGCCCGGCGTACCGGCTCGGGAAGGAGTCCCAGGTGGTGGTAGTGGCGCACCGTCCGGGTGGACACCCCGGCCAGCGCGGCGAGCTCGCCGATCCTCATGCCCTCATTAGAAACGTTGACGTCGCGGCAAGGTCAACCGCGTCCGCGCCGGTACGCCCTCCCGGGACGCGCGACGGCCGGGACGCGCGACGGGGCGCGGTCCCGGCCGAGGGCTCAGGGGTTCACGTGAGGGCCGGACGGCCCGGGACGAGGTCGAGGGGACGGACGTCCCGGGAAGGGGTCAGAGGTCGTGGTTCTCGATGGCCTGCTTCAGGGCGGCCTGCGTCGCCTGGTGGGAGGCGACCCCGTTCGCGATGGCGAAGTCGATCATCGAGGTGTCCGCCTCGAAGGTGAGGTACTCGGTGACCTGGGTCTTCGTGCCGGACAGCCTCGTGAAGACGATCCTCTGGTGGGTGACGACGCCCGGGAACGTCCAGCTGTCCGTCTCGTAGTAGTGGCCCTGGTAGTTGATGCGCTGCTGGGCGTGCGTGTTGATGGTGACGATCGTGCCCTGGTACGGGAGCTCCTCGACGGCCGTCAGGTCGATGTGGCGCTCGGCCCCCACGAACCGGTCCCTGTGGGTGACGACCCGCTTCAGGAAGGAGTGCTTGCCGATGTGGTTGCTGAAGTCGATGTACGCCGGGAACACCCGGGCGATCGGGGCGTCGATCGTGATGGAGATGCTGTCCTCGGCCTGGCTCCGGCCCGAGCCCGGTGCGGGCGGGGTGTTCTCGTAGAACCGGTGGGTGTCCCACGCGGCCTGCCATTCGGCGGCGATCTGGGCGTCGTCCACGGGGGTGTCGGCGCGGGCGGGGCCGGAGAGAGCGGTGAGGACGAGGGCGGCGGCGAACAGCTGGGCCGCAAGAAGTCGGAGGTGCTTCTTCACGTATACCCCAAGAGGAGACAGTAGTTACAAACGATCTTTTATCGCATGTTGTCGTGATCTACCGACTTTTTGGGATTAAGAAGGGAAAAATCTTTGCGGCACGGTCCCGGGCCGCCACCGCCCTCCGCCCGTCTCCGGCCCTCCGACACGGCTCGACACGGCTCGACGCGGCCCTTTTCCTGCCTGGTCCGGCCCACCTGGTCCGACCGGTACCGGTTCGTCCAGGACCGGGCTCGATCGCGAACGGGCCGGGCCGGGGACCCGACCGGTCAGGAGCGTTCCTGCCGGGGCAGGACCACCTCCCGGACGATGAGCAGGACCGCGGCGACGATCGGGATGCCGAGCAGCGCGCCCAGCACGCCCAGCAGCGCGCCGCCCAGCAGGGCGCCGACGATCGTGGCGAGCGGCGGCACGTCGACCGAGCTCTTCATCACGGCCGGCGCGATCCAGTAGTTCTCGATCTGCTGGTAGATCGTGAAGAAGATCAGGCAGACGATGCCGACGGTCGGGGAGACGAAGAAACCCACCAGGGAGGCGACGCCCGCGCCGATGAAGGCGCCGACCAGCGGGATGAGGTCGGTGAGCGCCACGATCAGGGAGAGCGCCAGGGCGTAGGGGACCTCCATGATGCTCAGGAAGATGAAGGTCGTGACACCCGCGATGAGCGAGATGATCAGGTTTCCGGCGACGTACCCGCCGATGCTGTCGATGATCTGGTCGCCCAGCAGGGCCGCGCGGTTGCGGCGGGTCCGGGGGAACAACCGGTAGGCCATCCGCTTGAGCGACTTGAGCGAGCCCAGGAAGTACAGCGTCAGCACCAGGACCGTCAGCGAGTTGAAGACCGCGCCGATGACGACCGACCCGATGCCGAGCACGCCGCCGAACATCTGGGTGCCGAAGGCCCCGCTCGTGAAGTACTGCTGGAGCTTCTCCAGGATCTGGAAGCGCTGGTCCAGGTCGCGGATGAGCGGGTTGTTCTGCAGCTCCTGGACGTACTGCGGGAGCTCGGCGACGAACTGGGTGGACTGGGTGGTCAGCGGGGGGACGATGGCCAACCCGACGACCACGAAGACCAGGATGACGCCCAGGAAGACGACGGTGATGGCGCCCGACCGCGGGACACGGCGCCGCTGGAGGAACTCGACCGCCGGGTTCAGGCCGATGGCCAGGAAGAGCGAGACGATGATGAGGATCAGCACCGAGCTCACCGTCACCACCGCCTGCACCAGCCACCAGGCGGTGAGCACGCCCAGGGCGGCGGTGAAGCCGAACACGAACGGGTTGCCGCTCATCGAGCGTCCGGGACGGCCGAACGGCAGCGCCGGGGAGGCGCCGGCCGGAGCCTCCGGGGGCACGACCCTGTCCGGGGTGACGGCCGCGGCCCTGCCGGGGGGCGCGGGCGGGACACCGGGCAGCACGAGGGGCCCCGCGGACGTCAGGATCGGTTCCGGAGCCGCCGTGCCGGTCTCCGGCACGGCCGCCCCCGCGGGCGCACCCGGCACGGTGCTTCCGTCCGGCACGGCGTTCCCGTTCGGTACGGCGCTCTCGGCCGGTGCGGTGGGGCGGGCGGGGGCCTCCGGTCCCGTCGGCGGGACACCGGAGGTGGACGGGGAGGATGCCGACGGGCCGCGGCCGCCGGAAGTGGACTCGGACACCCCTGGCCACTGCCCGTTCACGCGGGAGATAGTCGGCCTTCCCGGGAGGCCCTTCCCCTGGTCGCCGCCCTGACCGGCGTCGTGGTCACCACCCCGGCCGCCGCCCTGGTCGTCGCGCGGACCGTGACCGCCGTCGTGACCGCCGTGGTCGCCACCCGGTCGCCACCCGGTCGTCGCCCCGGCCGCCGTCGTGGTCGTCGGGCGGACGGGGATCGCGGGACGGCCGGGCCCGCGGGTCAGGTCATGTTGACGTACTGGCGGGGGCGCAGGGCGTGACCGCGCAGGGCGGCCAGGGCGGCGGAGCGACCGGCCACGGTGAGGCGGCCCCCGGCCCGCAGGCCGAAGGCGTCCAGGCGCTTGCCCAGCTCGTTGAGCGAGGCGTCGACCTCCACGGTCTGCCACTCCGTGCAGTCGATCACCGCGGCGACGTGGTCGCGGTCGGCCGGGGCTCCGTCGGCGAGCAGCATCAGCGCCACCTCCCTGGCCGAGGCGCGGAAGCCGTTCTCCCCGGACTCGGGGGCGAGCAGCGCGGCGGTGACGGTCTCCCAGAGCAGGTCGGCGTCGCCCAGCAGGCGCTCGCCCGCCTGGGTGGTCACCAGCCGCCTGCCGGTCCGGCGCAGCGCGCCCATCTGGTCCTGGGCCACCTCGCGGACGGCCGCCAGCTCGGCGCCGCTCCAGGGACTCTCCGCGAGCACGGAACGGGCCAGGTTGTGCCGCTGGGTCAGCGGGATGCCGCCGGTCCGCAGGCCGGCCTCCAGCAGCCAGCGCAGCGCGTCCAGGTGGGCCTCACGCGGTGCCGGGATGGGGGCGTGCAGCCGTACCTCGAAGGGCTGGGCGAGCTCGCGCCAGGCGGTGCCCCGGCCCAGCACCCAGCGGTTGAGCCGCTCGCCCTGGACGCGGTGGAGCCAGTTGTCGCCCCCCAGCTCGGGGCGGGGCGCGGTGAGCCAGCGGCTGGTGAGCCGACGGCGCCCCTCGGCGGAGGGCAGGGACTCGCCGGGGGCGGGGACGAGCTCGCCGGAGACGATGGCCAGCTCCAGCGCGGCCGAGCAGGCGCCGTGCGCGCCCAGCTCCTCCGGGCCCATGATCGAGCTCCACCGCAGCTCGGGGACGTCGGGCGGGAGCACACCCGTGGCGTCCAGGGCACTCTGGTAGGCGGCCGTACCGGCGTCCTCGCCCAGGCGGACGTAGGTGCGCAGGATGTGCGTGGTCGTGGACGAGGAGCAGAGCGCGGCGTAGCGCTCCAGGCCGCCCAGCCGCAGCAGGCGGCCCAGCGCCCGGGCGATCGCGGCGCGGTCCCCGGTGACCTTGCAGGGCAGGGTGTACCAGAGGAACTCGCACACGTTGAGCTGGGTGATCGTCTCCAGCGGCTCGCCGCCGGTGAGCCAGTCGATCGCGCTGCGGGCGTGCTCGGCGGAGGCGGGCTCGGAACGCTCCAGCTCGGACAGGAGTGCGGCCACGTCCGGTGCAGGCATGCCTCGAAGTCTGCCGTATACGGGCCTGCTCTGACGATGAACGTGACGTAATGGATCCTGCACGGCGCCTACCCTAAGAAATGTCTTCCAAGTGGCTCATATCCGGGCTCTCAGATCCAGCCCTTCTTGAAGAGCATCCGTGAACTCCACTCGGCGTACGGGATGAGCTCGCCGGTGAGCACCGGGTACAGCCACCAGAAGTTGACCAGCGCCAGCAGGGTGAAGGCGCCCACGACCGCGGCGCCGACCATCCGCCGGACCGGGGTGGCGCTCAACGGGCCCAGGATCAGCCCGGCCGCGAGCACGATCGCCAGGATCATGAAGGGCACCATGGGGATCGCGTAGAACAGGAACATCGTCCGGTTGTCGGCGATCGCCCAGTAGAACCAGGGCAGCCAGCCGGCGGCGTAGGCGAGCAGGACGGCCCCGGCGCGCCAGTCGCGGGTGGCGACGTACCAGGCGATCATGGCGATGAGCGCGGCCAGGCCGCCGTACCA